>CACXYH010000014.1 GCA_902771785.1 uncultured Prevotellaceae bacterium | reverse complement strand
AAGTGGTCGATGCTGTCGCCATTTGGCAACCATACGGTTGCGCGCGTCGATGGCTCGTAGACGTAGCTGTCGAATTGGTTGGCCTCGTAGCGTCCGCCCCGCTGCTCGATGCGATAGACCTTGTTGCCGTCTTTCAACGTCAGTTTGAGCGTCGTACAATCTACTCTACTGGTCTCGTCTATTTCGTAGTCAACCACCTCATAGTGGAACACTTCGTCGGGTCCGCTGTAGCGAATGACGCAGTCGCCAGCATACCACTCCTCGACCCGGGGATGGTTCCAGTCATTCTCTGGCAGGAAGAGCTCGAAGCCGTAGCGCTTGCCGCCGTTGAGGAACATAGCGATGCTGTCAGGCCCTTTGGGGTGATGGATGCGGAACACACCGTGCAAGCCCCAGAACTCAGGTTTACGTTCCTTAGAGGTGTGAATCCACGCACGCTCAATCCACGAACCGTCGGCAAACTCATAGCGTCCTTCGGCAGCGTAGGCAGGCCCGTTGATGTGGGCATAGCTGAGGTGGAACGAGCCCTTGAAGTGGTCGCCGTTGGGATAGCGCACCTCGCCGTCGCCAATGGGGCCTTCCAATTTCTGCGAAATGGTGCTGCCCTGCTGCCAGTCTCCTTTGTAGAAAAGTTCCGTGCTGAGGAGCTTTACGCAGTAGCATCTGCGGCTATAGACGCCCATGCCCACTTGGTGCTCAGAGCTATCGATTTCCTTCTCTTCGCCCACCTTGAGGGTGAATGTCTTTCCATGCCTTTCCAGCGTGAGCTGCTGCCCGTCGTAAGCCGTCACCATGGGCTCGCCCCCCAAAACGGGCCATTTGGGCAATTCCTCGCCCACCTTGATTTGTTCCTCGTCAATCTCACGGTGCTCAAGGGGCGTCTCATTGACCTTTGCGCCACGGTCGAAGTAACCGTGATAAACGTTAATGTAACATACTGTTGCCATATCTTGAAAGTTAAGAATTACCAGAATAAGAGATAAAAGTTCCGGGTTAGTCGAACATTACGCGGGGATTCAACTCCTGGGGCGAGTGCCACTGGATACCCCGCTTAGCTAATACCTCGCGTAGCGTGCTCCAATAGGCGAAACAGTAACCCATTCCGCGAGGTGTGTCGCCCAGCAGACGGTCGCATTCTTTTTCCACTTCCAAATAGTTGGCTTCCCACTCCGGGGTTCGCGCCTGGGGGTCGAACTTCAAGTGACGGCTGTATTTCTCCATGAATTCGCTGACGCTGACATGCTCCTCGTCGATATAGTCCTCCAGTCGGCGAATCTGCTGCTCAACATCCGTTTTAGTAGGATAGCTCCAAGCCTCCTTATCACCGGAAATCTGTAGCAGCTCCAACTCATAGTGCAGCAGGGTCAACACATAGCGAGGCATGTCGTACTCAGGCAGCTGCTCGACAATGGCATTGATAGCCAGCACCATTCCTGCCGATGCATCACGGTCGGAAATCGATCGTAGCAATACTTGACATTCGCGGGCCAGCATCACATTTTTCCACTGGCGCATCTCTTGTGAGTTCTCGCGCATCTCGTCAATCAATGCGACCACGCGCTCAGCTTTCTGTTCGTCAGACATATGCATCATATTTTCCATCATCTTCATCTTTTATAATTAGTAGTCCACCTGTGTGTTTGTCTATCTCATTATACGTACCTACCAGGTCTTCCTGCTTGGTGAAACTGTGGCAATCGCCTGTCGTGTCTTGCAAGCAGACGATGATGGGGCCGCGCACCTCTGTCCCACCATAAAGCAACGTGCCGATGGCATTATCGGGCAGGCTCTTCATTTGGGCATCGCGGTCGACATACATCACCAAGGGCTTGTCGAGTTCGGCGGCATCGCCGATGATTCTCAGCAGCGGCGTGTTGCGCACGGCATCAAGCCCGTCAGCACCTATCAACTGCTGCCCCATCTCACGATACGATGTCATCTGATGCACGTCGGCCTTCTCTACATCCAAATGCCCCGTAGGCCAGATGACGATGACCATTGGGTCGATGGGTGTCTTGGGGGCTCTGGCTGGTTGGGGGTCAGGGGCGTCCGGGTAGAGCTGATGCCAGAGCGGCAGCCAGTACTTCTCCAGCTCTTCCTTGTGTTGCAGCAGGAAAGCGGTGTCATAGCAACCCTTCAACTTGCAGATAGCCTCCTTTTGCTTATAACTATATCGTGCTGCCTTCAGCCACAGCTCGTAGATGTCATGTTTGCTCAGCGACTCGGGCCATTCGCCGTCTTCTGCCAGCTCTGCAATCATCATAATGCAATTGACCTCACCCAATCGTGCGCCTTGCTTCAGATAGCCGGCCCATTTCTCTTCATCGCCACTAAAGCCCAGCGTCTTATTGTAGGTGTTCCACCAAAGATAGTAGGCGCACAAACCATCACCCATCTTCAAGCCACTTTCCAAATCAGCCTGCAACCGGTCGTGCATCTCCCTTTTCTCATGAGCAGACAATTTCTGATAGTCTTCCTCGTCCATATCAGCCTGATAGATGTGACACAAGGCACTCCCCCTGAGGATGCCTTTCATCATCAGGCTTTCATAGAGCGCCATATTGCCTCGTTGATAGTAGATAGATGCCATATAGAACAGGCTGTTCATGTCGCCTCGGGCAACAGCCTGTTCATACTGGTCGACAGCATCGTCTTGGCGGTCTGTCTCCTCATAGGCATACCCCAGCAGGGTGTGCCATTCGGGGTCGAAGTCGCCCTCCTTTTCCATCCGTTCCTCTATCTCCTTGGCTACGGCCTCCGGTTCTGCGTCGCAGAAGATGCCGAATATCCGGTAGCGCGCCATCTGTATTGCTGCCCGCACACTACCCTGCTCCAATGCGGTCTGCAACAGCTGGTTGCTCTTCTCTAAGTCCATCCTGTTCTCCTTGGTGTCGCCATAGCGCCACATCAGCGCATAAGCAGTCATGGCATCAGGTACAGACTTCATCGACGAAAGAAACAACTGCTCGGCCTCGCACATCGCTGTATCTATGGGTTGGTTATAATACAGCCAGCGCCCCAGCCCGTACTGGGCGTAGGCATCTCCCTTGTCGGCCTGCTCACGCAACAACTGCACGTCGGCATCGGTAAGTCGCATGATGCGCTCCTTCTGGCGGAAGCGGCGCAAGAACTCCTCATCGTGGGTAACGATGAGGGGTTGGGGCTTAGGCTGCACATACTTCACGCCAAGGAAGAGCCAGAAGTTGGTGTAGTTCATGCCGCCCTCGCCCAGCTTCACCCAAGGCTGGCCGACGCGGACGGTACGGGTCGTTTTGCCGTACTGCACGGTGAGCGACTCGTCGTCGAAGGCTTCCACCTTGACGCTGGCAAACAACGGCCCCCACTCACTGCTCATGGGCAGGCGTGCTGTAGACAATATGCCGCCCTTCACCACGGGGTGCTCCGGCGTGGGGTTGTCGGCAGTGGGCACCTCAAACTCGATGCAGTGCGACTCATCGTGGCGGTCGGCGCGCCAGTCGATGTTCAGTATAGCTACATTCCATTTCATGTTATCGGTCGTATTCATTGACATTTTTGCATTAAAAAGAAAAAAGATAGCATTCGGTCTTGTCCCACCGCCGCTCCCGCAGGTCGTCGGGACGGAGGAGGAAGTTAAGCATACCGCAGTCGTGGAAGGTCAGTCCCCAGCGGTCGTTCTCGTCCACTTGCAGCAGCGACAGCCGTCCAGGCATGTCTTCGCGTACCTCCTCTATATATGGGAGACCCAACAGGCGAAGACCGTCGGCCGCCTCATTGCAAGACGAAAACACGATGCGCTCGGCGGGCAGCGTGGCGGGGCTTCCGTCTTCGTTCACAATGCGGTGGGTGTGTAGGTTGTCGCAGGAAGGGGCGTAGAATACTCGAAAATATTCAGGTAGCCACGCACCCATGCCTGGATAGGCAGCTGTGTCGATGTCACCCAGAAAATAGTCGAGGGCGGCAAAGAAGTAGAGCATACCCTCGTGGGGCAACAGGTCCTCCTTATCAAGAGCGCCAATATCCTCACAGCGTATCTGGCAGACGAAGGTCAGTGGCTCATCATATTGCTCACCGTCCTCGTCGGTCAGTGGCACCTCGGGATAGTCCAAGTCGTCGGGCATGTCGGGTTGTCCCCACCACTTGCTCAGACCTGTCAGAGGATTGTCTGCAACATATGTCTCGATTTTTATCATCAATGGCAATTAGGTTTTTAGAATGATTCGATGTTGCAAAGATACACTATTTTTCCGTTTGACCAATGCTCACAATCGTTCAACTCATACATTTCATGCGTCAAAGGATAAAAATGAACTATATGATTTGCATGCTTCTGCAGAATGTCGTATCTTTGTGGAAACAATCTTAAAAACATGGAACCTAAAAATCATCAAATGTTTGCAACGCAGAAAGTCATGACCGTATTATGGTTGTGCCTGTTCAACTTTCTGCCCTTGTCCGCACAGACCTACGTCATCGACAAACTGAAGCCCAGCAGCGAGCGACACTATAGCACGTATAGTGCCAAGAAGGAAGAAGAGATGGTGGTGGGTGGTTACCATTATTCCAACGGTTTCATCATGCGTTCCGGTCGTGCCGGCCTCATTGCCAGTAACCAGCCAGGCTTCATCGTCTTCGACCTGCCTCAAGGCTACGAGAAGATGAGCTTCGTGTTGGGACCGTTAGGCGACTCTTATCTGCACAGCGACGAGAATAATGCCATCCTCACCATCAAGGCCGACGGCAAGAAGATATTCGACAAGGTGGTACATGTCTATGATGCACCGCAGGAAGTGGTACTCAACATCAAGGGCGTGCGCCAGTTGCGGTTCGACCACCTGGGGGGTGAGCAGGCGCTGGCTTTCGCCGTAGCCAAGTTATGGAAGCCGACAGAGAAATTCATACCAATGCGAACCACGCTGGACAAGATACCAACCAACGACCGCGTGCAGCTGATAGGTACACTCTACCCATACTTTACGAAATGGATGCATGCTATCACCAAGCGACCTGACGTGCCAGAGCAACAGCGTTCAGAGAGCATCAGCATCAACCGCGTAACCTATAAAACAGGCATTCAGTTCTCGGCCAACGAGGCATTCATCGGCCACAACGAGTCGTTCGCCTACTTCTGGCTACAGAAGAAATACGACAAGCTGTCGTTCATCGTCGGACCGCGCGACAATCAGGCCAGCGGAGCCACGGGCTGGATGACTGTGAAGGCCGACGGCAAGATTATCTACGAGAAGCGTATGAAACAGGACGACTTAGCCGAGCGGGTGGTGCTCGACGTCAAAGGCGTCAATCAGTTGGCATTCTATAGCATCGACGAGGACAGCCGTCTGAACGGTGGCATCACCTTCGGTATTGTCAATATCTTTGCCTACCCCACGGGTTATGACATGACGAAAGTACCCAAGCCAGGGCTCGTCAACGGCTCGAAGAAGCGGCTGTCGCAACTGCCCGACATGTGTTCACTCATCCAGAACATAAAGCCATTCTCCGTACAGGGCGTTGCAGGCTACGAGAAGAGTCTGTTCGATGGTGCTTCAGACTACCTCACATTCTCTATGGGCGGTGAGAAGTTCAGCGAGGGCTTCATTCTAACTCCAGGTAAGACGCTGCTCGACGAACTTGTTTCTGCTTACTGGTCATACGACCTGGCCAACGAGTTCGACTACATGTCGTTCACCGTAGGAGCACTGACCAAGCGACGCACGCAGGCCGACGACAGAATCATCATCAAGTGCGACGACAAGGTGGTGCTCGATACTGTTATCCACGTCACGTGGCTCAACCAACGTTTCGTCGTCCCATTGAACAAGTGCAGACTGCTGACCTTTGCCAAGCCAGGAACCTTCAAACAGAACGACAGCTATTTCGGCATTGGCGACATCACGCTCTATCGCGGCGAGGTGAGAGACAACAGCGAACTCTTCTCACACCCCAAACCAGAATGCCCAGACTCGATAGACCTCATCGACCTTTGCAAGCAACCTTACTATCACTACGTAGGCCGCTACCTGTCGATGTTGACCAACTTTGATTTCAACGACTGCTTCCAAAACGGAGGCTCACAGCGCCGCTACTTCCAAATGAAGGACGGCTCTAAAATATATAAAGGTGTCATGCTGGAGACCAACGTACCTTTCGCCTTTGAGGACATCACACCGTTCAGGGCCTTGTTCATGTTTGTGACCATGGCAGGCGGAGCCATCTCAGGCAGCAGCGTAGGAGCAGCAACCGGAACGACAGCAGGCGTAGCTAATGCCGGACTGTTCAACCTCTTCAAGAATGGAGCCAATGAGAAGGATGTTCAGGAACTGGCCAACAAGGGACTCAGCATGGGAGCTCTCTCCATCTTCGGAGCCGGCGACCACCAGGCTTCCGTCTGTGCCTTCAATCCCTACGGCGAATACGACGAACTGACATTCACCGTGGCATGCAAATCGCCTTACGTCGACCCTATGGTCAATGCATTAGGCGGCAATGCGAAGGCCGATTCCGTTCGTCTCGACGTATTTGCCGATCAGGTGAAGGTGGGCGAGTTTATGGTGTGCAACGAGATGAAGCCTACGACCTACACCATACCAATCCACAAGTGTACGCAGCTTATGTTCTGGCTGGAGTGCGGCGAATACCGTTCTGGCCAGTACGTACTCTATGATATGACAGTCAGAAAGAAGAAACAATAACACTTTATGAAGGATTTTATCAAACTAGTCATCCTGCTATTAGCAGCCTATGGGGCCTACTGCCTCTACCAAAATCACATCAAGAAAGAGAAAGAGCCTGAGCCCGAACAGACTGAGGAAATCGTAAACACCAAGAAAGAGAAGGCAAAAAGCAAAAAAGGCAAAAGCCGTAAGGCCGCCAACAAGCAGCGTGACGCCCAACAAGCCCCTGCAGCAAGCACGGAAAGCAGCACTTCGCCAAAGCAGTCGCTAAAGTCAGACAACACGACCAACGATGAGGAATTTGAGGAAGAAGTAGAAGAAGCTCCCTTCATCCCCAAAACACGTTAATGCATACCCTTAGGAATAGCTACACTGTCTCGTCGTCGGCAGCATTGTTCTTGAACCTGAGCGCCTTACCGATGCCGAAGCCGAGGTCGCTGCCTCTGACTACTTTCAGCGAAAAGCCTTGGTCGGGAGCCATGCCGTCGAGCAGGGCATAGCTCTCAATGTCTGGGCCCGCAATGTAAATACCCACGCCGCCATCTTCTTGCAGGAAGGCCATGTAGGTGAGCAGTTGGTCGTCCAACCGCAACAGATGGTTGGCATAGAAGCGCGCAGAGAGAGTACTGCCGTCGGTTAACTGAGCTGTATAGTCGTCTCCATATTCTACGCTGTTGTCGGCAGGATTGAAGCTATAGTTCATGACACCCGGCTCCGTTCTCAGACGATTGTCCTGCGGAGATAGTGTGGGAATGAAACTCAACTGATGTCCATCGTTGTCAACAGCGCAAATGTGAACTGAGCCTGGGTCGTAAGCATTCATGCGCAGCAACAAGGGTTCAGCCTGCTCCGTTCTCAGATAGATTTCGCCAGAACTATCTTCCTGCTCGCCGTTGAACATCGCCATATTATATTCATTGATGGCCAACGACATGCCTTCACTCCAAGGACGGATGAGCCACAGGTCGCCCTGGCCCGTATCAATAAGGTTGTCGATGCCTTTAAGCTCAGGATACACAGAGCAAAGCTGAGCGTAGAAAGGGCTGGCATGGAGTTCACCCAGCGTCGTGAATGGTCCAAGATAAGCCATCATCAATATCGGAGTCTCACCTTCTGAAGGAATGGGGTCGATGGGACCCGGCATCATCATCTTAGGCAGCTCAATGGTTGGGGTATTGCCTGTGAAAGCATGGGTGGAAGTACCATTAGGACTGTCAAGGATAGCTTCCCGATTGAATCCGTCTTCTATATCATTGCTACTTTGTTGCACCTTCTGGTGACCGCAGGAAGTCAGTCCAAGCGCCAGGACAAACAAACACATCTTCATCATAAGTTTATTCATAATGATAGTTCCTCGATAATTAGTTCCTTATTAAAGTCTATTAGATGTCGGCAAAGATACATAAAAATTGGCGTATGACAAAATCAGAAAGCATTTTTTTACTGCTCTCTCATAGCCACATACTGACTGGGCGTCTGTCCTGTAATCTTTTTAAATGCGCGACGGAAGGTCGACATTGAAATAAAACCGCTCTGACGAGCCACAAACTCAAAGGTGTATTCCGGATGTTCGTTGATGAGTGGAAGTGTAGAGCGCTCAATGCGCAACTGATTGATGTAGTCATAAAACGTTTGCCCCATCACCTGGCTGATATAGTTGCTCACGTAGGTTCGGTTCGTTCCCAGACTCTGTGCCAGTTCCTGCAAGGTGAGGTCTGGACGCAAGTAAAGCTGCTGATCCTCAACAACACGCTCAAGACTGCCCTGAGCGATTGGCGACGTAGACTTCGACAGCGATGCTGCTCCTTCGGTATTGACGACCGTAATAGGGCGGAAATTCCAGCTGTATTGAAGTACGACGAGCCACAAGACAATGACGCTGACGTAGTAAACAATATCGACAACCACCGAGGCATAGAGCGACGTGAAGAGCCAAGCCAACTGCCCAACAATAGCAAAGAGGAACACCGGTTTGAGCCATGTTACGTCAATCTGGTCAATGTTCGAATACTCACGGCGTACGTAGTGCAGGTAGCGTTTCATCTTAATATATCCGACAATGACTATAGCCCAGGCATAGAACCACAAGAACCCAGCATAAGCATAGACAACCTCTATTCTCGGCCAAATGGCAAAAGCCACAGTAAAGAGCAAAAACGGCAGAGCCAGCAAGGCCAACCGCTTCCAGGTAGTCCAACCCGGCATGACCACTTCAAAAATAAAGACGGTATAGGTGAGGGCCGACCAACCGTCAATCATAAGTATCCACCACAGCACATCGTCGCGATACATGTCGGGGAAAGTGAACACCAAGTCTTTTGCACTCCACACAGCCCAGATGGCCATGATGACACCCAGCACGGTTTGGAACCGAGTACGGCGTGGTCGCCAGCAGAGAATATGCAGAGCGAAGATAGCAAAGAATGCCGTAGCAATGCCTATCAGGAAAGCAGATAAATTGTTCATAAGCGCTACAAAGATAGTAATAAGTGACGACATTTCAAACGTTTTTCCGCGCAAAATTACTTGTTTTTACGTAATGACGCAGTAAATTGACGGAAAAAGACGGCATAGCGCTACAAAGAAAGCCGTCCGACAGCGAATGTCAGACGGCTTTGTTTATGCTTTCAAAAACCTGAACAGGTATTATTTCAGCTCAGCGAGGTACTTAATGGTGCGAACCATCTGAGAAGTGTAAGAGTTCTCATTGTCGTACCAAGCAACAACCTGAACGAGAGAGTTGCCATCGCCAATCTTAGAAACCATGGTCTGGTTAGCATCGAAGAGCGAACCGAACTTCATACCGATGATGTCAGAAGAAACGAGCTTCTCCTCGGTATAGCCGAACGACTCATTGGTAGCAGCCTTCATGGCAGCGTTGATGCCCTCAACGGTAACCTCACCCTTCACAACAGCGTGCAGGATAGTGGTAGAACCCGTAGGAGTCGGAACGCGCTGTGCAGCACCGATCAGCTTACCGTTCAGCTCGGGAATTACGAGGCCGATAGCCTTTGCAGCACCCGTTGAGTTAGGAACGATGTTCTGAGCACCGGCACGAGCACGCTGAACATCACCCTTGCGCTGAGGACCGTCCAGAATCATCTGGTCGCCAGTGTAAGCGTGAACGGTGGTCATGATACCGCTCTGGATGGGAGCGAAGTCGTTCAGAGCCTTCGTCATAGGAGCCAGACAGTTAGTGGTGCAAGAAGCTGCAGAGATAACAGTGTCGGCGGGAGTCAGGGTCTTGTGGTTAACGTTGTAAACGATGGTGGGCAGGTCGTTGCCGGCAGGAGCCGAAATCACAACCTTCTTTGCACCAGCGGTCAGGTGGGCAGAAGCCTTCTCCTTAGAAGTGTAGAAACCTGTGCACTCCAGAACAACGTCTACGTCCAGCTTACCCCAAGGCAGCTCAGCAGCGTTAGGAATAGCATAGATAGTAATCTTCTTACCATCAACAACGATGAAATCCTCACCAGCTTCTACGGTGTGCTTGTTCTCACCGAACTTGCCGCAGAAACCACCCTGAGCGGTGTCATACTTCAGCAGGTGAGCCAGCATCTTGGGGCTGGTCAAGTCGTTGATTGCTACTACTTCATAACCTTCAGCCTCGAACATCTGACGGAAAGCGAGGCGACCAATACGGCCGAAACCGTTAATTGCAACTTTTGTCATTTTTTTACTTTTAATTTAAAAGGGTTATTACTTATTATCAATTATTTTTGCTATTTTCTTCACTTTTTTTTGTTTTCGGGCACAAAGTTACAAAAAAATTCCTATATTTGCACTTGATATCAGTATTAATTAAAGTGAAAAGTGAAAACTGCACGCTGAAAACTGAGCAAAGTCAAGACATCAAACCTGCGTTTGCAAAATGCAGATAGCAAAAACAACAGCACTCGACTTTAAACATTTATATATTTAACATCAAAAATTAGCAACTATGGGTTTTATTAAAGAATTCAAGGAGTTTGCCATGAAGGGCAACGTAATGGACATGGCTGTCGGTGTCATCATCGGCGGTGCGTTTGGTAAGATTGTGACTTCACTGGTCAACGACGTGCTCATGCCCGTCATTAGCCTCGTCACCGGTGGTATCGACTTCACCAACTTATTCGTCAACTTGAGCGACGACACGAAGTACAAGACACTGGCAGAGGCCCAAGAGGCTGGTGCATCGCTGCTGGCCTACGGTCAGTTCATTCAGAACATCATCGACTTCGTCATCGTAGCCTTCTGTATCTTCCTCATGATTAAGGGAATGAACAAGCTGAACCGTAAAAAAGAAGAGCCCGAAGCACCCGCAGCTCCTGCCGGTCCCACCCAGGAAGAGCTGTTGGCTGAGATTCGCGACCTGCTGAAACAGAAGTAAATCAAGAAATCACACATTATTTATATATAAGGCAGTGTGTTTGAAGCACTGCCTTATATTTTTTTACTACCTTTGCAGCATCATTTCAATAGGTAAAAAGATAGTAATGAAAACTTTAGACTTCAAGCCGAAGTTGATTTCGGCACTCAAGAACTACAACCGCGAGACGCTGATGGCCGACGTAATGGCAGGCGTTATCGTGGGCATTGTGGCATTGCCACTGGCCATTGCCTTCGGCATAGCCTCCGGCGTGTCGCCCGAGAAGGGCATCATCACAGCCATCGTGGCGGGACTAATTATTTCGGCCACAGGCGGAAGTAAAGTACAAATTGGCGGTCCTACAGGAGCCTTCATCGTGATTGTTGCCGGCATCATCGGCCAATATGGTATGACGGGACTCACCATTGCCACGCTCATGGCCGGTATTTTCCTCATCGGCTTCGGTCTATTACGCTTGGGCACGATCATCAAGTATATCCCCTACCCCATCATCGTTGGCTTTACAAGTGGTATTGCTGTAACGATTTTCACCACACAGATAAAGGATTTAATGGGTATGCAGATAAGCAACGTGCCAGCCGACTTCATCGAGAAATGGATTGTCTACCTGCAAAACCTGCAGAGTATCGATCTCTGGAGCACCTGCATCGGTCTGACCAGCGTGGTGATTATCGCTGTGATGCCCAAAGTGAGCAAACGCATTCCTGGTTCGCTCGTTGCCATCATCCTCATGACGGTGGCCGCCCTGCTGTTAAAGCAATATGCTGGCGTGACAACCATCGAGACCATCGGCGACCGTTTCAGCATCAACTCGCAACTACCCGGAGCCACCGTGCCCGAGCTGACATGGGACACGATCAAGGGGCTGGTAGCTCCGGCATTGACCATCGCCGTACTGGGCGCTATCGAGAGTCTGCTATCGGCAACGGTTGCCGATGGTGTGATTGGCGACCACCACAATTCGAACACCGAGCTGATAGGTCAGGGACTGGCCAACATCGTTTCGCCCCTGTTTGGCGGAATACCTGCTACAGGAGCCATAGCACGAACCATGACCAACATCAATAACGGCGGACGTACGCCAATTGCAGGTATCGTTCATGCCATTGTACTACTGCTCATATTCCTCTTCCTCATGCCACTGGCACAATACATCCCCATGGCCTGTCTGGCTGGCGTGCTCGTCGTCGTCAGCTACGGCATGAGCGGCTGGCGTTCGTTCGTGGCACTGATGCGCAATCCAAAGAGCGACATTACCGTACTGGTGCTCACATTCCTCCTCACTATCATCTTCGACCTGACCATTGCCATCGAGGTTGGCCTCGTCTGTGCCTGCTTGCTATTCATGAAGCGCATGTCGGAGACGACCGACGTGAAGGTGATTTTCGACGAAATAGACCTGAACGAGGATGCCGACATGGAGAAGGGAAACCTGATACATTTGAGTATTCCCAAGGACGTAGAGGTCTACGAAATCAATGGTCCATACTTCTTCGGTGCCGGTAACCGCTTCGAAGACATCATGGCCCGCTACGGCCAACGCCCCAAGGTGCGCATCATCCGTATGAGAAAAGTGCCGTTTATCGACTCGACAGGCCTGCACAATCTGGAGAATCTGTGCCTTATGAGTCAGAAAGAAGGCATTACAATTGTGCTGTCGGGCGTTGTTCCAAAGGTTGAGGCGGTACTGAAGCGAAATGGTTTCACTGAACTGTTGGGCGAGAAGAACATCTGCAACCACATAGACCTTGCGCTACAGCGTGCGCGCGAAATCGTTGAGCAATAAAAAGTTTGAGGGGATGTCGCTTCTGTGACATCCCCTCAAATTAAAATCATAAGGATATAAGTCAGCCGAGACCAGCTACTTCACGAATATCTTTCGCTTGCCTTTCAGGTAGACACCACTCTGACGAGGCTGAGCCACACGGCGACCTTGCAAGTCGTAGACAGGCAGACGCTGTTCGTCGGCCTCAAGGCTGCTGATGCCTGCCGGGTCAGACAGCACGGTAAGCTTACCGTTTTCGTAAGTCATCGCATAGTTCCATGCCTCAGCACCGCTCACCACAATGTCGTATTCGCCGGCGGGGCTTTCTTTCGTTGCCTCACATGTAACGATAGGACGAACGGTGAAGACGGTATCAGTCTCACGGTTACGATAGCCCTTGATAGTCAGCTCAAATTCCGGATTATCCTGTCCTTCGTAGCGAGTATAGCTCTTGGCTGTGATAGTAAGCGGAGCCGGCTCGACGGTAAAGATGCCATCGCGAAGCTCCACGCCAAGCGTGGTGATCGTACCCTTAGTAAGCACTATGGGGTAAGTGCCCACGCGCGTCGTTGCATCGGCAATATAGGCACACTCATACTCAGGAGTTCCGTCAATAGGAGCACCCAGCACTTTCACGTCGACAGCAGCAGCACGGCGTCCGTAGACACGAGAAGCCTGAGCCGTGACAACAGGCTTACCGGTATACTCAACGACGGCGCATTTCGCCGTCCACGCCTCATCGTTCTGATAGGCATCGAGCTGCGCTGCAGGAACAAAGAGCGTTGTCTTGTTGGGAATGCCAATGACGCCCAAAGGTATCATTTCCTGGTCGTTGAGTACGACGAGATACTTCAGCACACTGCATCCCGTGAAGGCATAGTCGCCTATCGACTTGACACTGGCAGGCAGATAAACCGTCTCTAACGACATAGCGCTGCGGAAAGCATTGGCTGATATCTCTGTGAGTGCCGTAAAATAGCGCAATTCGGGGAAACTCTTGATGTTGGAGGCACCACGGAAGGTCTCACCGATGGTGGTGATGCGGGCAGCCTCGTCAAAAGTCAGCTCTCCATCGTAGTCGCTGTCCCAGTTGTCTAAGCAGATGTTACGCACCCGGTCGTCGTTGAAGGTGATGTAGTTGAGCTTCGCACGAACGGAAACGATCGCAGCCCGAAGGTCGTCGGCAGTGCTCTCGCTATTGTCGTAGACAGCCTGCTCTTCCTTGGCATCAACTTGAGCAGCTTCGGCTCGCTTCAGCATTTCGGCCAGTGTTTCTGCCTGAGCATCAATCAGTCGTGCCGCATCAAGGTCGTCCTTGGTAACGAACGCCCATTCAGTTCCTGCGCCAGCCAAATCCCAATACAGTCCGTAGGTGGGGCTGGCATAGCTGCTCTGATGGTCTTCACTGACTCCCAGATACTTGCCTTCAACATAGTTCGCGTCATTCTCGGGCACCTGCATGGTGAAGACGTTATCGCCCAGATTGCTAATTCGCCAGTAAGCCTTGGTAGAGACACTTCCATCGCCAAAGCAGGCTGGCACGCCATCGCCCACTTCCTTATCGGTATTAGTGCGGAAGACCACCTTGCCAGAAGCATCGGCAAGATAATAGACACTGTCTGCCATGCTCTTGGAATGCTTAAACTGATAGAGAATACCGTTACCGGCCACTACCGACTGCGTTCCATAGGCTTCGCCCATGGCAATAAACTTGCGGGTAGAAAGGTTAAACACGTAGCCAGGCACGTCTGCCTCGACAGGCGAGAACTTTGGCTGCATGTGTCCGCGCACCTCAATAATCTTTCCAAACTCCTTCCATACCTCGGCATTCTCGTAGAGTTTCTTGGTGCCGAAGGGCACACGGAGCGTACACTCCTTCAAGGGAACGCCCGCAAAGACGTTTCCACCCAGTGAGATATTGGCAGGATTAGGATTGAAGCAAGTCACCGTGCGAATGGCCGAGCATCCGTTGAAGCAGTCGTCGCCAATCGTGTTGACAAACTCAGGAATGCTGATTTCCTGCAGTTTCTTGCAGCCAAGGAACGCTCTGTAATAAAGATGCGTGAGGTTCTTGGGCAATACGACCGACTCCAGATTGGTACATCCTTCGAAGGTGTTGCCGTAGACTGAGGGAACGCTGGTGAAGTATTGCAGCTCGTCGAAGCTTACAAGTGTAGTCTTTCCGTAGAAGTAGCTATAGAACATCCAGCCCAGATCGTTCACCTTGGCAGCCTCACTGTAGCTCAGTTCGCCGTCAGTATCTATATCGAAGAGCGACACGCACACCTGTCCTACATAATCATCGGCAAAGTCGATGAAATTCAACTTCTTACGCAACGAGCGCTGAGCACTGCGCAGTTCGTCGGCTGTGCTCTGCAGGTTGTCGTACACCGCCTGCTCGATCTCCGTTTTCAGTCTCCTGTCCTTGGCCATGACGAGCAGGTTACCCAATACCTGTGCATTCTTGAATTTCTTCACCTCTGTTTCATCGTAAAGCACAAAACGCCACTGGCAATTGGTGGGATGGTCGGCATAGACAATGTCGGCATAGACGCCGTAGGTGGGCGATGCGGCATTGCTCCGATGGTCGGTCTGCACGCCCCAGAACTTACCCTCTGCGTAGCCGCTACCGCCAGCAGGTATCTGAATGGTGAACACCTTGTCGCCCGCCGACTGTATACGCCAGTAGGCATTGGCAGTTAGTTCGCTACCATCCACGAACGAGGCAATAATCCCTGTTCCCACATTGCTATCGGTCGAAGTGCGGAACAAGTATTTTCCATCCTTGCCCGTATCGTCTGACGTCAGGTAGTAAACGCCCTCGGGCATCGTTGCACGGCGGCTCACGGTGAAGCGCATCGGCTCGCTGCCTACAACAGCCTGTGTTCCCCATGCTTCGCCCTTCGTCAGGTACTGTCCCGTACCTACATGATAGAGGTAGTAAGTCTTTCCGACTTCGAGGTCGGCGAAATTGCCGGCCGATATTTCACGCTTCTCAACAATCGTTCCAAACTCTTTCCAAACGTCGGCTGTCGAGAAGTATGCCTTCGTGCCCTGCATGCAGTTGAGCGTAGCCTTCGAGAGATCGGTGCCAGAGAAAGCCGTAGCGTTCAGTTTGATATTTGCCGGCAGGAAGGTTTTCACCTCAACATTTGTCAGCTTCGGACAGTCAGCAAAGGCCTCAGCACCAATAGTCGCCACTGTGATAGGCAGCGAAATTGTAGTGATACCGCTCTTGGCAAACACGCCATCACAGAGTTCCGGCAACTCGTCGGGCAGCGTGATTGTTGTCAGCAGCGAGCAACCGGCAAAGGCCTCAGCACCAATGGTCTTCACATGATTAGGCATGTCCAGGCGCGATAACTTCGAGCAGCCTTTCAGCGAACGAGCGCCAATCGACAGGATTTCCTTCGGCAGCCGGATATTGGTCAACTGCGAACAGCCATTGAAGGCATCGTCGGGCAGCGTCTTGACAGCCGTAAAGTAGTAGAGCTCCTTGAAGGTCTTGATGCCCGTGCCTTTAAACACGGTGCCCAAGTCAGTCACGGCAGCAGCCTCACCATAAGTGAGTTTGCCGTCGCCATTGGCATCAAAGTTGGCCAGACAGATGCTTTTCACCGTAGCATCGGCAAAACTCATGGCCTTCTCGCCATAGTTCTCAGGCTCAATGCCCACAATAATTTCGCGATAGTCGTTATAACCGTCGTTACTGCCGCCGATACCCTGCTGGCCAGGCGTCAGCTGAGTGAGCAGATAGTAGCCGTCGCTGGTGCCGCCCCAACCCCAGTTGATGTGATAACGCAGGTTGCCGTCGTAGCCATCGGCCACGAAAGCATGACCGGCGCTACTGTTAGAACCGCTCACATAGACAGGACGGCCTTCAGCAATGTCGGCATACACGATTCTGTCCCACTCCACGTCGCTCGACACGGTGGAATAGCTCACGTAGCGCACAGAAGAGCCATAGCCGAAGTACTTGCCGAAAGCCAGATAGGCATCGTGCGACTGTGCACCCGACGAGGAGTTGGAATAGCCCATCTTCACGGCAACACCACAATAGTGCATCAGGTCGGCCACGGCCAGCTTCTGCTTGTCGGTAGCACTGCCGCCATATTCATCCTTCATGTTCTCCCAGTCAATGGGTGCACCTTCAGGAATACCTTCCACATGCAACTTTCCATAGGTCTCATGCGAGTTCCAAGTCTCGTAGGCCGGCATGGCAGCCGTCGTCTCCGAAACCGATTTCTCGCGATTATAGTACAGGATCTGGGCCATGGCCGTAGCCACGCAACCAGTCACCGAACGCCCCAGCGAGAAGTACATGGGACAGGTCAGATTATAAGGATTGCCCTGACTCCACTTACTTTTCATCAGCTGTGCCACCTTCGGGTGAGTGGGAACAGCATCGCCCACGTAGGGAGCACCCTGCTGTATCACAGCTATCTGACGTTCATAGCCATCAAGCCATTCCTGCATGTTAGGAGGAAGCTCTGCGTAGTTGAACTCTCCTTCGTCACAATAGCCCAGAACCGGCGTTGTCTGGTCGTCGCCCGACACGATAACAAAGCCCTCGCGCGTACCTTTATTAAATACATAGTATTCACTGGTCGCCGCAAGTGGTGCATTACGACGCCCCGGAGCCAGTTTGCGCTGGTTGGTGACGGGCGCCAGCCTACGATAGTTATTCCGGCTTTTCATAAACTCTTCCGCCTTCTTCTGTGCCTGCTCACGCGTAATCGGCTCAGCATGAAGTGAAAGCATAGTCAGTACAAAGACCAACAATGAGAACAGGTGTTTCATAGTTTTTTAGTTATAGTAATATAAGTAAAAGTTAGTAACGTAAACTCAGTCTTGTTGAGGTGCCACCCATCGGTAGAGGTTACAGCCCACGAAGTTGCCCAGCACCTCGCTCACGTAAATAGCCAGCACCATTGGCTGCAGCAGCTGCGACGTCGGGCTGACGAGGAAGTAGAATGCATCGGCAATGCTATGAGCAAAGCCGCAGAGGATGAACACCGGCACACCGAGCAGCAGCGGCAGCATCTTTCCCTTGCGGGCAAACTCCACGGCCGTCGTCATGATAAAGCCGCAGCCGATGGCGAGCAGGAAGCAGGCCAGCGGACCTTTCGAGATGCGCCCGTCGAGGATGGCCGAAGCCGGAGCGATGCAGTCGGGCTGCGCATAGCCAATGAGCAGGGCGAAAAGCCAGCAGCCCACTATATTGCCTGCCAGCACCCAGGCCAGCATACCCCAATCGCCGTGCCGGCGAATGAAGCCTGCCGTTCCTGTATAGAGTTTCAGCCCGTAATAGACAACGGTCGTCAGTCCGAAAGCAAAGAGTACAGCACCAGCCACACCACCTACCCGCAAGTTGACGACGCAGCCGATAGAAATACAGATGCCGGCCAATATCGCCAGCGGAAAAGTTGTTCGCAAATGTTCCATGGTTGCAAAGTTATACAAAAAAGCCGAAAGCACAAAACTTTCGGCTTAATTATTGTGTTTTTATCGTAAGCTCACCACTTTCTGCATAAAGTCACACCCGTTTGAGGAGTCCCCTCAAACAATACCAGAAAAAATTTCGTGAAAATATCTGTCACTCTGTCACCAAATCGACCTAACTAACTGGCGTAGAGATGGTTTAGTTGGTGACAGATGTGGTGACAGATAGGGTGATAGAGTGTAGGATTTCAGCGTTTTATGCGCCCAAGCCCATCCATTTTGCCATCGCAGCCATCACGGCTGGTCACCATATTCCGCACCGTATCCCATCGGTTTCCACGTCGGAATCCATCGGTTTCTCCGCAGGAAACCACTGGTTTCCGACGTGGAAACCGATGGATTCTGCTGCAAAAACTGGCTTTCCAGCGTGCTTTGCTGAAGCATGCACCTACCTCTGTCGCGAGAAAAACACGCAAAAAATGGGGTAAAATGCATAGGGTGACAGATTATCATACATCTATCACCCTATCTGTCACCACATCTGTCACCAACCAAACATCCTATCATCCAACGAATTACGCCTGTTTGGTGACAGAGTGACAGATATTTTCACGAAAAAAAAATATGGAGCGTTTACGGCATTACTCCCACTCAATCGTTGCGGGTGGCTTCGAGGAGATGTCGTAGCAGACGCGATTGACGCCACGCACTTTATTGATAATCTCGTTCGACACCTTGGCCATGAAGTCGTAGGGCAGGTGGGCCCAGTCGGCAGTCATGGCGTCGGTCGAGGTGACGGCACGCAAAGCTACAGGGTTCTCATAGGTACGCTCGTCGCCCATCACGCCTACAGAGCGGACGGTGGACAGCAGGATGGCGCCTGCCTGCCAGATTTGGTCGTAGAGCGACACTTCGATTTCGCCGTTGCTCATGTCGGCAGGTACGCCGGCGGCCAGCACTTTGCGGGCTTCCTCGCCAGAAAGCTTCACCTTGTAGTCGCGCAGGCCACGGATATAGATGTCGTCGGCATCTTGCAGGATGCGCACTTTCTCGCGGGTAATGTCACCAAGGATGCGGACAGCCAAGCCGGGGCCGGGGAAGGGATGACGCGTAATCAGATGTTCGGGCATGCCCAGCTGACGTCCCACGCGGCGCACCTCGTCCTTGAAGAGCCACTTCAGCGGTTCGCACAGCTGCAGGTGCATCTCCTTAGGCAGACCGCCCACGTTGTGATGGCTCTTAATCACCTTGCCTGTAATGTTCAGGCTCTCAATGCGGTCGGGATAGATCGTGCCCTGAGCAAGCCAGCGGGCGTCGGTGATCTTCTTGGCTTCAGCATTGAACACCTCAATGAAATCGCGACCGATAATCTTGCGCTTCTGCTCGGGCTCGGTAACGCCGGCAAGGTCGGCGAAGAATTTATCGGATGCGTCGACGCCAATCACATTCAGACCCAGCACCTTGTAGTCTTCCATTACCTGCGTAAACTCGTTCTTGCGCAGCATACCATGGTCTACGAAGATACAAGTGAGGCGGTCGCCAATGGCACGATTGAGCAGAACGGCAGCTACCGACGAGTCGACACCACCCGAGAGTCCGAGAATGACACGGTCGTTGCCCAGCTGCTGCTTCAGCTCAGCTACGGTAGAATCGACAAACGAAGCGGCACTCCACTCCTGACGACTTCCGCAGATGTCGACCACGAAGTTTTTCAAGAGCTGCGTGCCCTGCACGGTGTGGAACACTTCAGGATGGAACTGAACGGCAAATATTGGTGCTGACCCCTCCCCAGCCCTCCCGAGGGAGGGAGTCCAGAAGGCGGCATTCGTCACATCCTTGGTACTGCCGATGACCTCAAAGCCTTCGGGGATGGCGGTGATGGTGTCGCCATGCGACATCCAAACCTGCGAATGCTGTTCGAAGCCCTTGAACAGGGGGTTCGTCGTGTCGACCGTCTCAAGGTTAGCACGTCCGTACTCACGACTGTCGGCTTTCTCTACACGTCCGCCCAGGGTGTGGCTGATGAACTGCGCACCATAGCAGATGCCCAGCACAGGCAAGCGGCCCACGAACTGCGTCAGGTCGACCTTGAAGGCCTCTGGGTCGTGAACGCTGTAGGGCGACCCCGAGAGGATGACGCCAATCACCGAAGGATCGTCCTTGGGAAACTTGTTGTAGGGAAGGATTTCGCAGAAGGTGTCCAACTCGCGAACGCGGCGACCAATGAGCTGAGTCGTCTGCGAGCCGAAGTCCAAAATAATAATCTTCTGTTGCATACTATGATTGATTTAATTGTGAATTGTCTGCTGTTGATTCAGGCTCTGCAGGAATTGTTCTGCCTCGCCGAGGGTGTCGAGCTTGCCCACGTCAATGAGTCGGAGGTCTTTTTTCTCGAAGCCCAGGAAAGCGCGCTGATGGCAATACTTCAGATAGAAGTCGATGATGCCGAAGCGCTCGGGCATGTCCTGCAACAATGGGAATACCGAGGGAGCCACCACATGGATGCCCGAGAAGGCCAACTGCTTCAGGTCGGAGGGGTCGAGACCTGCGTAGGGCGACTTCACCTCGCCAGTCTCTATGTTTGTCCAGCCGTCGAGTATGTATTCGTCGTCGAAGAGCAAGTAGCGCTTTGTCTGCCGGCGGCTGACCAGCAACAGGGCGTCGACGTGGCTCTGGAGGGCATCGTCGTACAGCCGGGCAAGGTCTACGTTGCTCAGAATGTCGACATTATGAATCAGGATAGGGCTTTCGGCATCGAAGAGCGGCAATGCCTTACGGATACCGCCACCGGTCTCTAAAAGCTGCTGGCGCTCGTCGCTAACGCGAATGTCGAGGCCGAAGTTATGTTGGACGGCCAGGTAGTCGATGATTTGATCGGCGAAATGATGCACGTTGACCACAATGCGTTCAAAGCCAGCCTCCTTCAGCTTCATGACCACATGCCAGAGCAACGGCTGTCCTGCTACGGGCACCAGTGCCTTTGGCATCGTGTCGGTCAGCGGTTTCAGCCGGGTTCCCAGCCCTGCGGCAAAGAGCATTGCTTGTTTCATAGGTGCAAAGGTACAAATAAATTAAAGATTAAAGATGAAAGATTAAAGATTAATGTTATACCTTGTTGTTTTTTAACGTCTGCTCGATGCCTTGCTCGCGGTGGCAGATGCGCACCTCGATGCCGAACTTCTGGTGCAGATGCTCGGCCAGATGCTGAGCACTATAGACGCTGCGATGCTGTCCGCCCGTGCATCCGAAGCTGAACATGAGCGACGTGAAGCCGCGCTGGATGTAGCGGCGCACATGGGCATCGGCCAGCCGGTAGACGCTATCGAGGAAGGTGAGGATTTCGCCATCGTCCTCGAGGAAGCGGATGACAGGCTCGTCGAGGCCCGTCAGTTTCTTATAGGGTTCGTAGCGGCCAGGGTTGTGGGTGCTCCGGCAGTCGAACACGTAGCCTCCGCCATTGCCACTCTCGTCCTCAGGGATGCCCTTGCGATAGCTGAAGCTGAAGACCTTGACCACCAAGGGGCCTTGTGCGTCGTACTTCGAGAACGTGGCAGGGCCGTCCTTAGGATGGGGTTTATAGGGATTCTTCTCGGTTATCTTGTAGCCATCGGCACGCGAGGCCGTAGCCTCTATCTGCTGGAACTGCGGCAGGTCGCTGAGACGGCGAAGCACATCCATCAGATGAGGATAGGGGAACGAGCTTGACTGCATCAGTTCGCGCAGATTGTGAATGGCTGGGGGAATGCTGTCGATGAAGTGCTGCTTGCGCTCGAAGTAGCCTCGGAAGCCATAAGCCCCCAGCACCTGCAGGATGCGGAAGAGGACGAACAGGCGCAGACGGTCGACAAAATGATGGGGCGACGGCACCTCGGTGTACTGTTTCAGCGCATTATAGTACTCATAGACCAGCTCACGGCGCAGCTTGTGGGGATACTTGGCGCTGGCCTGCCAGAGGAACGAAGCCAGATCGTAGTAGTAAGGGCCGCGGCGGCCGCCTTGGAAGTCGATGAAGTGAGGTGAAGGAAGAGAGTCGGAGGGCGAAGGGACGAGCATCACATTGCGGGCCTGGAAGTCGCGATAGAGGAAACATTGCTCGTCGCCGGCAGCAGTCAGGTCCTTGGCCAGCAGCCGGAAGTCGGCCTCGAGCTTCAGCTCATGGAAGTCGAGCTCGGTAGCCTTGAGGAAGCAATACTTGAAGTAGTTCAGGTCGAAGAGCACGGAGTCCTGGTCGAAGGCAGGCTGCGGATAGCAGTTCGAGAAGTCGAGCTCGCGGGCTCCACGCAACTGGATATTGGGCAGCTGGCGGATCGTGCGTTTCAGGAGTTCCTGCTCGGCCAGCGTATATCGGCCTCCAGCCTCGCGTCCTCCGCGAATGGCGTCGAAGAGCGAAACGGTTCCAAGGTCCTGCTGCAGATAGCGCAGCTCGTCGTCGCTCACGGCAAGCACATGGGGAACGGGCAGCTGCCGACGCTCGAAGTGGCGGGCCAGGTAGACGAAGGCATGGTTCTCGTCGCGACTGGTACCGATGCAGCCGATGACACTCTTCCCCTCAGCATCCCAAAAGCGGTAGTACTGGCGATTGCTGCCTGCTCCCGGCAACTGCTCCATGGTGGTGGGCTCTGCCCCACTCCATTGCTTGTATAGTGCTAATAGTTTCTCCATAATTGCTGCAAAGGTACGAAATTATTCCTAATTCCGCACCTTTGCTAAGCAATTCTTTATTATTTGTTATACTCTACTCGTTCAATTTATTGGCAGCAACAACAAGAAGGCTGCGAAAATATTCGTTAGAATCACCATCAATCTTATTGATAACATCCCAAAGACGACGGCTGCTGAGGGCCTTCTCTTCTTCGCTGAGCCGACTGCTGTTGTTCACGAGGTCCATGACCAAACCGGCGTAGATGATGCACGCATCCTTATCGGCCTTCTTATTGCCGCTGACGTAGTCGTCTATACGCTGGGTAATCAGGCCGAAGAAGCGGTGCCAGTCGGCATTGCTCAGGTGCGACATGCGTTGCTTGGCTTTGGTCATCCACTCATCAACGTTGTCGCCCACGTCAAGGGGCTTGTCGTCTGTGAGCATTCCCGAAAGGACTCCGTCAAAGATACCGGGAGTTGCCTCCCCGATGACGCGACTGTCCAATAGACTATTGCGGATGCTGTCCATATCAAGATTCTTTAATCCTTTACGCAGCTGGCCAAGGTCCCATGGGAAGACTGAACTCCTGGCGCTGGCCATGCTGGGCTTATCGCCATAGGAGCGGACGAGCAAGCCCTGCTTGATGTTCGCATCGTCGGTATTCCACCACTCGGCAGCATAGACGGTACGACGCTTGGGATTCTCCTTGTCTGTAAAGGTGATGATGGCGTAGCTGCTGTTTGCTTTCTCTCCGATACGGAATTCGCTGCCCTGCCTGGTCTTAATGGCCCACAGCTGGCGATTGCTGCCAGTTACGGGATTGAAGCAGGTATAGAACGTGGTGGCCTGTGCCCCATCGGCTTCAAAGGCTTTCTGCAGTTTCTCAAACAGCCCGAAGTTCTGTTTGCCAACAAGCATGCTAAGCTCCACGGTTTCTTCCTCAATATGGCCGGCATCGTCGCGCTGCATGTTGTTACTGACAGACACGTTGACGCCTTTAGTGTTACGGAAAGTGTCGAACATGCCTTCGATGTTCTTCTGCGCCCAGGTTGCCGTCGGCATGGACAGCAGGACGAGGGTCATGAGTTTTGCGAATGTCTTCATTGTCGTATGTTTTTGGATGTGTTACTTATATTTCTATGATATTCTGCTCGTTGGATGCCACGATTTGGTAGTCGCCGTTCTCGCATACCACCAGTTGGGTGCCGGGCTGAGGCAGGGTGTTGTAAGAAGTCTCGACCAAAGCATTGCGCACGGCCAGTTCCTCTTTCTCAATGACGGCCTCGCACTCGCTGAGCACCTGCAGGGCCATGAGCACGTTGCGCTCCGACTGCCAGATGCCGGCGCCCAGGGTGTCGGGTATTTCTTTGGCGGGTTTACGCCGGTGTTTCCTGGGTGCAGGATTGTGAACTTGCAAATCTGCTGCGACCGGGACGTGCGTTGTTGCCGACTGCTTCGCAACAGCGGGAGCAACAATCCCCGTTTCGGCAACGAGCGCAGGCGCCGGCTCAGCCTTCGGCCAAAGCAATAGCGCAGCAACTACTACAGCTACGGCAACGGAAGCGACAGCAGCCAAACGTGGCCAGCGCCGACGTCGGGGTTGCACCTCAGCCATCACCTTGTCGCAGAAGTCGGCAGGTACTTGCCGCTTGGGGCGCTTCGCCTCCCGTCGTCTGAGGGCTTCGCGCAGGTTTTTGTCATTCTGTTCGTTCATGTTCTTTCTGTTTCATCATCGTCATCAGTTTCTTGCGTATTCTGTGGAGCCGAGTGGCCAGGGCGCCTTGCTCCACATCCATGATATAGGCGATTTCTCGCAACGGTCGGTCTTCGTAATAATAGAGATGCAGCAACTGCTGCTCGTCGGGGGGAAGCAAGCCAATCGTCTCTTCCAGGAGGTCGATGCGAGCATCGCACTCTTCAGCCTCGTCTTCGCCGTCGGCTATCGGCATATCGTCGATGTCTATCGTATGCGGATGTTGCCGCCTCAGGTGGTTGAGTGCCTCATGATAGGCGATGCGGCAGAGCCACGTAGCGAACGACGACTGGAATCCGAACGAAGCCAGCGAACGGAATGCCTTGACGAAGGTGTCCTGTGCCAACTCTTCGGCATCGCTGGCATCGCCAACCATGCGGCTGACGAAGTCGAGCACCTGCTGTGAATACCGGCCGACGAAGTAGGCATACTCGCCATGTTTGCCGTCAAGTATCTGCCGGATGCGTCGCTGTTCGTCTATGTCGATGGTCTTGCTCATTCTGTTTAATAGACAACAGAATAGGAATAATATTACATATCCAGACGTTAAAAGAAATTAAAGCATGCTAGGGAATGGGCTAAAGACGACTTAAACAACAAAGTCAACTTCTTATCCTCATCAGCAAGTTGTCTTTGTTGTTTAAGTTTGCCTTCAAATATGCTGCAACGATATACTCAATACGTAAGGGTGACGCCCATCAGACCGATGACCACATCGTTGGAGAGCGTGCGCAGGGTGAGCGAGCGCAACTTCTTCTTCGGATTGAGGGGCATGCACAGCAACTGGGCAGCTCCACCAGGGATAGGCCGGCCATAGACCTCGCGGATGCCGAGTTCACGGCCTAAGTCGCGACTGACGAGCAGGTGTCCGTCAGGACTTGCCTGTCCTAAGCAGACACGCAAGGGACGAGGCTCGACTGTCTGGAAGGCCTTACCGTCAACATAATAGTCCTGCTCGATGGGACACCAGTTGTCGGGGTTGCGCAGGGCAAGGGTGTCGGTGGTTCCGTCGCTATAGGCAACGACCACAAGACCATTGTCGATGCGGCTCTGCATGTGGTTGGTGCTGCCCGCCATAAGCAGATAGGCGCTCGAAGCCTTGCCTTTCAAAGGAATCACCACGCTGTCGGGATAGTTATCCCACAGAGAGGTATAAACAATGTTGCTTCCCTGTTTAGGCGAACGGAAGAGTATGCCGGCCACGTTGATGCAATCACGCTCAATGAAGGAACGGAAAACGGAGTCATTGATATCGGCAGTCAGCGTGGGATGACACCACTCGCCAATACCCTGTGTAGGAATTTGTAAGGTAGTGGTCTGCGGACGGGGCGACAGATACTCGTTTTTAAAGATATCGTCGACCTTGGCATTGTAATAGCTGTCTATTGCAACTGGTTTGCAATTCTTGTGCTGGCCAGGGTCGGAGAGTCCTAATGGTTTCTCTTCCACACGAGGAGAGGATATATTTGAAGTGTATTTCTCCAACTGAGGAGAGGTGCAGGTGAGAAGCTGTGCCTTCTCACTACTCCCTTCCACATCGCGCCATTTGCCACCTCCCAGATTCTGGCGAACCACGATTTGCAGAGGTCGCGAGAAGTTTTGAGTGATTTCATAGGTATCCTTCCCGTCCTTACGCTTATATATATAAGAAAGGTAGGGAGTTTGCACGCTCACGCTATCCCAGCTGCTGGGAAAACCGGGACGAATGATGCACTTGCCATCGAGCGCCTGGGGAATGATGCCGAAGAGACCTTGCAGGAGCGTGCGCGAAGAGATGCCGATGCAGTCGCCAAAGTCGCGATAGCATTCGCCGCGGGCAGCATCGAAATAGCTGATTTGGCCGAAGTTGCCCGGACAGGCGCCGTAATACATCTGGTCCATCACGTTGCCCATTAGCAGGCGATAGCCCTCCTCCGAGCGTCCGGCCTCGAAGAAGGCGAGCGCCGTGTGCATCACCTCAGCAGCTGCCACGTTGTTGATGCTCCAGCTATAGGGCAACCAGTTGGAAGTGGAGATGGTGTTGAAGGAGCCGATGGGTATATGCGGAATATTACGCTCCACCCACTCTGTGGCCTGCCAGGCTTGTTCAGGCGAGCAGGCTCCGCAGTCGATGGGCGTGTAGATGCTCCATACGGCAGGGCTCTCATGCAACCGTTTCAGACCCATTGCGTCTTGGTACTCTGCCCAGACGCCCTTGTCCTTGAGCCACAGACGGCTGTTCATGGCCTGCAGAATGGCCTCAGCCTCTTCGCGATAGGGCCGGGCATCCTTGCCGATGATTTCAGCTATGCGGGCAGCCAGCTTGTTTCCTCTATAATTATAGGCAGAGCTATGGGTGACGGCTCCCCCGTTATAGTAAAGGGCGTCGCTGGCCCAGATGCAACAGTAAGCATCGTAGAGATGGTCGCCATCGGGGTCGTAGTTGCGCTTCTCCCATGCCAGGTGGCGCTCGATGACGGGCCAGAGCTGGCGCATATAGGCCGTATCGGCATCGTACTGAAAGTGCCAGAGCAGCTCGTCCATGTAGTTCAGGTTCATGTCGTAGTGGTGCATCTGGTCGTTACGCTCCGGGTTACGGCAGATGTAGCCATTGGAGTACATCTGCGTACCCCATTTCTTCTCGGCACGCGCCATGTTCATCTTCGGGTCTTGCGAGGGATGAGGAATGGTGGCGGGCACGTTGGTCACCTGACTCTTGGCGTAAGCATCGAAGTGAGAGTGCTGGCGTTCGTTCCAGCCAAGCACGTCGCCAACGTAGGCGGCACGCCAACCTGCCAAAGGCATGCGCCAGCCAATGCAGCCATGCAGCCACGTTTTGCCGTCCCAATCGCCATCGGCTGCCAAAGCGAGCGCACCACCAAGAGTGTTGATATAGGGGTCGGGGGTATGGAAACTGACGCGTTCTGACAAATTGCGGAAATGCTCTGCTGCCGACTGATACTCAGCATCGGCCTTCTGCGGTTCTGGAACACGCAGCTCGTTCAGGTCGACTTCGACAAACTGCGTGCCGACACCAAGCGGCAGCACGACCTCCTGCAATACCGGGCCACGAGCCTCGAAACATCCTGGCTTGTCGGCTCCGATGTCGCCATTCCGATGCAGTCTGGGAATAGCAATATCCAACACCTGACCACGCAACTGGGCATTTCCCTGGAACTGAGGACCATAGAAACGCCAGATGGCGGCCTCGCGGTCGGGACAAGCCACGACTTCGACGAACAGTTCTGCCACACCCCAACGCGGGTCGCTCAGCCGATAAGTGCGCTGACCTGCCTCATAGTAAGCCACACAATGCTCCGTAGAGTCGAGGGCTACCAGCTTTCCGCCAGTTTCGAGCGAAAATCGAATGTGCCGATGATGACCTTTCTTCACTACCGCAAACACAGGACGGTCGCTCGTTTCCAGTCGCCAGTCGGTATAGCTGCCATAGAGGGCACGCGTGAAATGGTTCGTTCCGTTCTCACAGACGAAGGCGCCGTTCTTGGGAAAATACTGCTGCACGCGCTCAACTCCAATTTTGTCAAGATTGTAGGACGTCGACTCAATGAAGTCGCCTATTTTCTGCTTCTGGGCATAAACAGAAAAGAAAATGATGGATAGTAATATAGTAGATAGTTTTCTCATACGCCTGCAAATGTACGCATTAATTCTGACATAAGCAAGAATAAGGAAATAAAAAAACCGAATGTCATCACGACAGCCGGTTTCTCAAAAAACAAACTACTTAAAAACTAATCTACTAAAACAAATCAAAAATATCTTTTTCTTGATGCAAAGGTAGAAAGTTTTTAGTGTGCAGCCAAACATTTTCGTCTCAAAAACTATCATTTTTGACTTATATCAAAGTGAGAAACCGCTTTTTCCTGCGATTTCTCACTTTTTGTCAAGCTGAGGTAGCAAATACCTGCTTCTGCGACAATTCCTATTATCTGATTTCAAAGAGATTGTAGAAGCCCGTCATCATAAACACTTTCTTGATGTCGTCGTTGATGTGCTCTACGATCACCTTGCCTCCTTTTGCAGAGGCTTCCTTGCGGATGGTCAGCAATAGGCGCAGACCTGAGCTGCTGATGTACTCCAGGTTGCTGCAATCGAGGATAATCTCCTTGTCGGCATGCTCCAGCAACGGAGCTATTTCCTTTTGCGCAGCAACAGCCGACGGAGTGTCGAGGCGTCCGCTAACTGTAGCGTACATGCCTCCATCTGTTTCTTTTACTTCAAAAATCATACCATTATATATTTAGTTTATTATTTCACGCATATATCCTTCTTCAACGTCAAGACGTTTTTTCCTTCTGTCCGCTCGTAGCTGACGCTATCCATAATCTGCCGAACCATGAAGATGCCGAGTCCGCCAATAGGACGGTCTTCGGCCGACAAGGTCGTGTCGGCATCTTCCTGAACCGTGGGGTCGAACGGTATTCCCGTATCGGTAATGACGAACTGAAGCCAATTGTCTTCTATCGTGCCCACGATGTTAACCGTTCCTTTCGTACCTTGCGGATAGGCATAGTTCATCACATTGACCACAGCCTCTTCGATAGCCAGATCAATACTCATAGACAAGGACGGGTCAAGTTCTGCATCTTCGGCAATGTTGTTGACGAAATCGTGGAGTTCAGGAACCTTCTCGATATCGTTTGGCAAAGTGATGGAGTGATGAATTTCTGCCTTCCCTGTCGAGTCTGGCATATGGTCAGTATCCTTACGATCGTATAAAATAGCCATCATCGTCAGGTCATCACTCTGCTCTGCCTCTCCCACGAAACTATGCACGGCTTCCGTCATCTGCTCAACGAGAACGCGTGGCGACACCCCTCCTTTAGCAAAAGCTGCCTGTGCCGTGTCGAGAATGCGCTGGTCTCCGAACTGCCCGTGACTGATATTCTCGGCCTCTGTCAGTCCGTCGGTATAGAGGAAAATCGTCGTGCCATTATCGATAGAGGTCTCCTGGCAACTAAATCCCCAGCCTTGCATCACACCAGCAGGAATGTTGCTGTCTACAGGCAAGAGCCCGATGCGACGGCCTCCTTTCGAAATCAGCAACGGAGCATCATGACCGGCATTACAATAACGCATGAGCCCCGTCTGCAAGTCGATACTACCCACAAACAACGTCACGAACATGTTCATCTCATTATCCTCGGCGATGGTGTTGCTGAGTCGCGTAACGATCTGTTCGGGCCTCGATTCATGAGAGGAGATTGTACGGAACAAAGCGCGTGTCACGGCCATCACCAACGAGGCAGGAACACCTTTACCGCTGACGTCGCCAATACAGAAGAACAGGTGGTTATCGCGAATATAGAAGTCGTAAAGGTCGCCTCCCACAGCCTTGGCCGGATTCAGCTGTCCGAAGATGCTTATTTCTTTGCAGTCAGGATAGGGCGGGAAGGTCTTGGGCAACATGGCTGTCTGGATTTTACTTGCAATATAGAGTTCGTTGCCTATACGTTCCTTCTCTGCATTCACCTCCTGCAGCCGGCGAGCACTACGAGCGACACGCCAAATGATGAAGCCTAACAATGCCAGGCCAAAGAGCATGAGCAAGAATAGGTTGAATCCCACCTGACGAAGGCTATAGAAGATTTCGCGATCGGAGCAGACAACAGCCATCGACCAACCCGTCTTGCCATCCATCTGCGCATAGAACACGTAATTCTTCTCACCGTTGGCATCGTGGACGGTGGCCTGCCCGCTATTGCCGGCCAGCATCTCGCTGTTGATATGATTCATGGTTGTATCTTCCATCTTGCCTGTCACTTCCTCAATACTCTTGCGCATCACCAGACTTTCTATGGGACAAGCCATGATCTGACCCGTCCGCGACAACAGAAGATTGTAGCTGGTGGGATAGATATGGCTGGCATTGATGACCTCCGACAGCCAGTCGAGCGACACATCGGCTGTGAAGACCGCAACTTGCCGACCCGAGGCATCGCGGATGGGCATACTATAGGTAGACATCATCATCTCGCCACCGCCCTCGTCGAAATAAGGCTCGCTCCAATGTCCTTGACCTGACTGCATGGGTGCGGTATACCACTCCATGGTGTGATAATCGTACTCATCGGAACCCAGCTGCTTGCTCGTCGTGATACCATCGTGCTTATAGGAGTAAGGCGAGAACTGACGCCCCTTACCTTTATAATAATAAGGTTCAAAGGCCACAGCACTACCAACGATATCCTCGTTGTCGGCTAAAAGCTTCTGAGTGACGACCCACATCGAATCTGGCATTGACAGCCGTTGCTCCACGGCCCACGCCATGTTTTCGACAGCCACCTCGACCACATTCATCACATTGCGTATCTCAAGGCTCTTAGCCCTCAGTTCGCTCTCGGCACGATGTTCTACCTCCTGACGGATGCCCTCCTTGGCGAAAAAATATTGCACGGCGCTTGTAACCTCGACGAGTACGGCAGCCGTCACGATGATGGCCAAGCTACTCCTCGAGCGTAGCGACGTTGGCATAATTTTTTTCAGCAGTTTTTTCATATCTTTTTTCTTCGCGCTTTAATCACTTCTCTTCGTTCCAGTTAATTCTCCGTGCCTGTTCAAGCAACACCTTAGCCAACTCCATGTTGGCAGGGTCATAGCCTTTCAGCCAGTCGAGCACGTTACAGAGTCCCGTCAGTCCCCCACCCTGCTTCAATACGTAGACATAACATAGATTTTGCAAACCGATGTTGTCGGAAAGGATGTCGAGGTCGGTAGTTCCGAGCTGCGATACCGCCAGCCGATAGGCATCATCGCTATATTCCTCGATGAGTCGGTTCACGTCGCCAAGGGTTTCAAACCCCATTTTCTGGAGTACGCGCAAGAAGGGCATCATCGGTACCGGATACAGCTCGGCCTGGTTGATGGCAGCAATGCGCTGGTTCAGACGGACGAAGGGGTTCGTCTCTAAATAGCGACGGAACGTGTCGGCATTCAAGTCAACGTCGTCGAGCTGTCCGGAAGCCTCCAACGCCAGCATCTGCCGCCGATAGTCGGTCAACGTGTTGCGCAGTCGGCTGAACTCCTCGTCAATCAGCTCCAACATGCCCGCCAGCCGATTGAACTGACGCATATACTCGCGAGGAATCTTCACATCACCCTTATAGCCCGTATCGTGGTCGAGCGTGCTCCACACGTGCTGCATGGCCGTACGCATCTGTATTTCGAAGGGCAGCTCGTTGAGCAACGGCATGTCCGGGTCGTCGACAATCTGCTTCGGCAAAGAACAAATGTAGTGTAACGAGTTGTAGCCGAAACTATCGAGCCTATGCAGCTTACGCTTGTCGACCGACTTGCTCCAGTCTACGTTGAAGGTCTCGCTGACAATGGCAGCCACCTTGTCAACGTCGGCACTATAGAACGTCACCACACGTATGCCAACGATATCGGTCACATCGCTAAGGGTATGGTATTTTGCACCTTTCAGCTCCAGCTTGCCTGCCAAGGAGTCTTCGGTTTTTACGCGAAACTCCATCGTCGTTACGTGCAGGTGCTGCGTCTCCAATGCATGACGCAACGCCTCGTTGGCCAACTGCGCCAAACGCTCGTAAACAGCTAACCGCTCATGGTATTCCTCCATGAGCTGTTCGCTATGCATGTCAAGCTGATATTTCATAATTTGAAAACTTCTTACTCGATGAGTTCGAAATGCTGGAAGTCCTTGCACGTGGTCCAGTCGCCACCCCACTCGAAGCCAGCCTCGGTAAAGAGACGGAAGCAGAGGTCGTTGTGGTCTATCTTGTAGGGGAATGATTTTGTGCGGTCGCAATACTCCTCGGCGGTTGCGGGCTGAATGAAGCGCGTGCCGTCGGCACGATCCTTATAATAAGGATTGTAGAGGGTATTGATGTCGACAGCCAAGCCACGTGCATGCTTCGAAAGCTTCGTGGAACCGGCGATGGCACGATAGCAGAAGCACGAGGTATTGTTGGCACGCATCTGAGTCTCGTCGTCGGCATTATAGACATCGGGCAGCACCATCCGCTGGATGGGATACTTCGCATCATAGAGCTGGCGCAGGATGCGGGCCACGCGGTCGGCAATCTGGGCATTGCAAATCATCTCGCCCACGTGAATCTGGTCGTCGTAATCCCAATGCAAGGCGCGGATGTGGCGCAGGTCATCGCGTCCGATGTAGGGATTCTCCTTGTAGGTCTTGCCCTGCATGCGTTGCCACACGCCATCGGGAATGGGTTCGGCGGCAAAGCACTTGTCGACCCCGCCGAAGGCCTCTACAGCCTCGGCGCTAACGGTTCTTCCTGCCTGCCAGTCGGTTAGGGCTTTCGTATCGACGGGGAACGTGAAGTCGGTTTTCTCCACGCCGTCGCCATAGATGGTTCTGAAGTTGTCGCGCATCGAGATAACGTGGTAGCCGGCTTCGCTCCATTGCTTGGCCAGTCCGAGGGCTTTCGCGCGGTTGGCATGGTCGCGGGCTTCGTCGTCGGCGATGAGCATGAAGGCAGCCGAACGATGCAACGGATTGCTCAAGGCGTAGTTGTGCATAGCGCAGTCGCCGCCGCTATTGCCAAAGGAGAGGACGGGCACCTTGCCTATCTCCTGGGTGATTTGAAGCACCTTATTGGTTTTCAGGTTCTTGATGATGAGCTCGTCGGTACGCACGAGGTCTTCCTCCTTGCCCATCGTATAGTTGACGCCCTCCTCGGTACCCTGGCTGGTAGAGCGGAGCTTCACGTCCATGCCAATCACGCGATTGGGCTCGATACCGATAGCAGCAACCAGCGAACGGCAGATGAACCTGTCGGAGCCAGAAACGACGTAATAGGTAAAGCCGTTGTCCTTCAGGTAGTCGAACACCTCGAGCATGGGCTTATAGAAGCTCTGGCCGTAGGTCATTCCCTTAAAGCCGTTGGCCGGCAGGGCTGCATACGCCTTGACGTAGGCATCGAACTGAGCCAGCGTCATGCCGGCATAAGCCTTTGCGGCAGCCTGGGCATGCTTCATGTCGAAATGGGCAGGCAACTTCTGGCCGAACCTGACGAAATCGCGGATTTCCTGTGCCGTCTCCTTGACGTCGTCGGGGGCAATGTCCTTGTAGTCTTTGTCGTCGAGCACGCGATGCTCCAGCAAGTTGTATTCGAAATAGCTGGGATAGAGCTCGCCGACGAAGGTTCCGTCCATGTCGAACGTGGCGATACGGTCTTCTGGCTTGATAAAGTTCTTCGAGGCCGGATTGGTCACGTCCTGCACGTATTCCTTCAAAGCGCTCAAGGCCTCGCACGAGTTCCACAACGTGAAGTACTCTTTCTTGGCCGGTGTCGTGGCAATGCTATTGTCTTCGTTCGTACAGGAAGAGAGCAGCATCGGGCCGCAGATAAGGGTGGCGGCCAGCACCCAGTTCAGTATCCTTTTCATATAGAGCTTATACTTAAAAAAAGATTATTTTCTCAACACCTTCTGATGGTTCTTGATGACTACACCATGCGTATTGTCGTCGGCAGGCGTGCCCTGCAAGGTATAGGCAGCACCATCCGACGCATTCATCGACACGATTTTGGCAGAACGGACAGCTGTCGGAACCTCTGTCAACGCCTTGTACTCGGCACGTGCCTTCTTCATCTGCTCCAGGAAGCGCTCGCTGGTATGCAGACGCGCATAGGCTGCCGAGGCTGCCAGACGTGCTGCATCGGTATCGCTCTGCCAATGGGCACCCACCACCAGACGATTCTCACCATAACGATAGCCGCGGGCAAGAATCTCCGTAGCATGGTCGGGGTTGATTTCCGACATCAGGAGTGCTGCGCTCCAACCCAGAAGAGTGTGGCCCGAGGGGTAGGAACCGTTCTTGCGCAAGGCAGGTTCGTCCTCAGGATAGAGCGTTGCCTCGTTGAACACCATGAAGGGGCGGCGACGCATGTAGGTGGCCTTTGGAATGGTGCAGATGCTGTCGCAGGTAGCTGTTCCCTCGAGCAGCACTTTATAGATTTCAGGAGTCTCCTCGGCGCTAATCTTCATGCCGAAGGCTTCTTCAAACTCGGCGAGAATGGTGGGCAGTCCGTAGACGGCATCGCGCGTAGCCTCAGCAGCCCGCTCAGGATCTTTGCGCATCTCCTTACCCCAATAGTAGCGAGCCACATCGTTCATGAAAGCCACCGAAGTGCTGTCGGGAGGCCCAGGCAGGAACTTCATCATGTCGGGCATCTCACTCGTAGTGAAATAGGCGTTAACGGTCTCCTGTTCCTGCTCTTGTGCTTGAACAGCCATTGTGGTGCATAGGAGGAACACGGCTAAAATGCTTCTTTTCATATTATTCCTTTATTATTATAGTTATTCTTATTCTTTTTCGTCATTGCGGCATGAATTGGTCAAACATTTTCATGAGCGCCTCAGATACGACTCCATCTCCATTTCTCAGCTTGCTAATCAGGAACGCAATCTTAGTGGCAATGAAGGGATAGAGTTTGCGCACTTCGGCCTCTAACGCTTCCTTTGAGTCGGTACCGTAGTAGACAGGCGCAAAGGCTTGCCAATGGGCCTTGAGGGTGGGCACGTCGAGGTGGAAGATATTGTCGCATCGCTCTGGCGACAAGAAGTTTGCCGAGTAATACATCATGCCCAAGTCCCATTCCGGAACGCCATAGGCAAAGTCGCCCACGTCAATCCACAGGTTGCGTTGTCCGTCGGTAATGATGTTGCCAATATGCAGGTCGCCATGCAGGCAGGTGGGCGTAGAGGGAACCGTTTCGAGGAATTTGTGGAAACGTTGTTTGTAAGTATCGGGCAGCTCTTTGAAGCGGTCAATCCAAGAGCCAACCAGTTCTTTCATGTCGGGCAGCCGTTTGGTGTCGGCCGGAGTCTGGTGGATTTGCCTGGCAAGCTTGGCAAAGAGTTCGGAGAGCGGCACCAGCTTGTCGGGCTCCTGCGAGATGATGCGTGTGAAGGAGCGTTTGGGACTGATAAGCTCGTACTCAGCTCCGAAGCGGGTACCGTCGGTAATCAGGCGGATAGGCTTGGGAGTAGGCAGTCCGCTCTCGTAGACCACCTGGTTGATGTGAAACTCGCGAGCGGCATTATCTGCTGCCACGCTCGACATGAAGAGCTTGGCCAGCGTCTTGCCGTTTTTGTGGTTGTAGGTAAGGGCTGTTCCACCCTCGCCCGTCTGGAAATAGTCGTCCAGGTTTATTTTCTGCACTTCTTCACGCATAGTTATTTCAGTTTTTTTTCTATATACATCATAATGACGTCGGCCAGTTCCTCCTCCGTCTTGCCGTCGGCAGAGAGCACGAGGTCGTAGTTGCGGGTGTCGTAGCGTGACGTTCCTGTGTACTTCCTCACGTAGTTCTCGCGCATTTCGTCAACGCGGTCGATGGTCTTTCGCGCCTCTTCTGGCGTCAGGTTCTGCTTGCGGGCCACTCGTGCCACGCGATAGTCCATCGACGCCTGAATGAGGATGCTCAGATGGCGGGGATGGTCGCGAAACACGAAGAAGCCGCTCCTCCCGGCCACCACGCACGACTCGTCGGCAGCAATGCCCTTCAGCACTTCCTGCTCCGTCTGAAACATCTCGTCGGTAGTCAGCGTATCGGGCATGTCGGAGGGGCGGTAGCCGTATTGCGAAGCGCCTTGTCGGGCTCCAATGTTCATGGCACGCTTGAAGTCGGCCCACCATGAATGGTTGCGCCCTTTCATCCGTTCTATTTCCGCCACGCTCAGGTTGTATTTCTGCGTGAGCGCCTGGATGAGTGCCTTATCGTAGAAAGGGACACCCAACCGTTGGGCCACCAATCGGCCAACGGTACGTCCGCCACTACCCAGCTCACGATTAATCGTAATGACAAATCTTTCGTTCGTGCTCATGCCTTTGCAAATAATTTAGTAAATATGTGTATTTGGGATGCAAAGTTACAAAAAATAATGTAACAACGACCATTTTGCTGCCGCAAAAATAAAAAAAGCAAGAAAAAACGCACCAAAAAAGAGCAGCCCACCCAGAAGGCAGGCCACTCTCAGCCAATAATGTTTCTTTCTAAGGCGATTTCTTCATTACATCATTCCGCCCATTCCGGGTGCACCTCCCATCGGCATGGCAGGCTCCTTCTCGGGCTTGTCGACGATGAGGCACTCGGTGGTGAGGAACATGCCAGCAATCGAGGCAGCGTTCTCCAGAGCTACGCGAGCCACCTTGGCAGGGTCGATGATGCCGGCCTTGCGCAGGTCTTCGTACTCATCGGTACGTGCGTTGTAGCCGAAGTCGCCCTTGCCCTCGCGCACTTTCTGCACGACGACGGCACCTTCCTCGCCAGCGTTCATGACAATCTGGCGCAGGGGCTCCTCGATGGCACGGCAGATGATGTTGATACCCGTCTGCTCGTCGGCATTGTCGCCCTTCAGGCCGGCCAGGGCCTCCTGAGCGCGGATGTATGTAGTACCGCCGCCGGCTACGACGCCTTCCTCGATGGCTGCACGCGTAGCGCAGAGGGCATCGTCGACGCGGTCTTTCTTCTCCTTCATCTCGACCTCGCTGTTGGCACCCACGTAGAGTACTGCCACGCCGCCTGCCAACTTGGCAAGACGCTCCTGCAGCTTCTCCTTATCGTAGGAGCTGGTGGTGAGCTCGATTTCCTTCTTGATCTGGTTGATGCGGTCCTGGATGGCCTGCTTGTCGCCAGCTCCGTTGACAATCGTGGTGTTGTCCTTGCTGACGGTCAGCTTGTCGCAGGTGCCCAGCATCTCGAGCGTAGCCTGCTCGAGCTTCAGGCCCTTCTCCTCGCTGATGACGGTACCGCCGGTCAGTACGGCGATATCCTCGAGCATGGCCTTACGACGGTCGCCGAAGCCAGGAGCCTTGACGGCGCAAATCTTCAGGCCGCCGCGCAGACGGTTGACCACGAGGGTGGTCAGGGCCTCAGAGTCGACGTCCTCGGCAATCACCAACAAGGGGCGTCCGCTCTCGGCTGCGGGCTGCAGGATGGGCAGGAAGTCCTTGATGTTCGAGATCTTCTTGTCGTAGATGAGGATATAGGGGTTCTCCATGACGCACTCCATCTTCTCAGAGTCGGTCACGAAGTAGGCCGACAGATAGCCGCGGTCGAACTGCATGCCCTCGACGACGCCGATGTGGGTGTCGCGGCTCTTCGACTCTTCGATGGTGATGACGCCGTCCTTGCTCACCTTGCGCATGGCCTCGGCCAGCAGCTCGCCAATCTCCTTGTCGTTGTTGGCGCTGACGGTAGCCACCTGCTCAATCTTGTCGTAGTTGTCGCCCACCTGCTCGGCGTTCTTGGCGATGAACTCGGTGACGCACTTCACGGCCTTGTCGATGCCGCGCTTCAGGTCCATGGGGTTGGCTCCTGCGGTCACGTTCTTCAGGCCTTCGCTCACGATGGCCTGTGCCAGGAGGGTGGCGGTGGTGGTGCCGTCGCCGGCATCGTCGCCCGTCTTCGAGGCAACGCTCTTCACGAGCTGAGCGCCCGTATTCTCGAAGTGGTCTTCGAGCTCTATCTCCTTAGCTACGGTCACGCCGTCCTTGGTAATCTGCGGAGCGCCGAACTTTTTCTCAATCACCACGTTGCGACCCTTGGGGCCGAGTGTCACTTTGACGGCATTTGCCAGCTGGTCGACGCCCTGCTTCATCATCTCGCGGGCTTCGATATTGAATTTGATTTCTTTTGCCATAGTTTGATTTTACAATTTTACGATTTTACAAATTGACTATTTCTCGCGACAATTGTCCAATTGTGAAATTGTCCAATTGTCAAATATGACTACTTTTCGATAATAGCGAGCACGTCGCTCTGGCGCATCATGAGATATTTTTCGCCTTCGAGCTCGATTTCGGTGCCGCTATATTTGCCGTAGAGCACTTCGTCGCCCTCTTTGAGAATCATCTCTTCGTCCTTTGTTCCCTTGCCGGCGGCCTTGATGATGCCGTGTAGGGGTTTCTCCTTGGCGGTGTCGGGAATGATAATGCCGCCGATTTTCTCTTCGGCCGGTGCGGGCAATACCAGCACGCGGTCAGCTAATGGTTTAATTGTCATAATACTTATTATTTTATTGAATGTTTAATATTAATGTTTTTATTTTTTCTGCCTTACTCTATGCTAAAAGCGTGCCAAAACGCTTTTGTCTGACATTTTGGCACGCCTTCAGGTCGTTTTCGCTGGCAGAGGTCACTCGATGCGCTCGCCGTTGACCACGACGTTTTTCAGCGTCAGGTTCTCGATGGGGCGCTGGGTGAAGGCTTTCTCCTTGGCTGCATCCTTCATGTTCATGCCTTCGAAGGTGAAGTTCTTCAGCACATACTTGTCGCTGCCGGTCACGTTGAAGAAGGTGCCGCAATCCATCTGGCAGTTGCGGAAGGTGATGTCGTTGCATTGTGAGAGCGGCATGTCGGGGCGGTCCTGCTTCTCGTAGAACTGCGTCCAGGGGCGCACGAGCAGGAAGTTGCGGCACTTGCCCGTGAAGTTCTCCACGCGCACGTATTCATAGTGCTGCGGGGTGTCTGGGCGCATCTTCAGCCAGAGCACGTTGTTGGTGTTGTCAGCATGGCAGTTGCGCATGATGACGTTCCAGTCGTGAACCGACTCGGAGCCGAGTGTCATGCAGCCATGCACCGTGCCATAATGGCAGTTCTCCACGAGAATGTTGTAGCAAGGGCCGTTCTCGGGTGCCTGGTCGGCAAAGGTGCCCTTGCCGCCCTTGAGCACGACGGCATCGTCGTTGACGTTCATATAGCAGCCGCGCACGAGCACGTCGTGGCACACGTCGATGTCGATGGCATCGGTCGACGGGCCCTTGATGTCGACGGTCGACGAATAGATGTAGAGGTCGAGGTAGCGCACGTGGTCGCAACGGTAGATGTGGTTTGTCCAGAAGGGCGAGTTGATGAGCCGCACGTCCTGGATGGTGACGTTCTTCGAGTTAGAGATATAGGTGAGACGGGGGCGCTGGGCGTCCTTGTTGGTGCATTGGCGGTTCCATTGGCGGCGAATCCAGAACTCCTCCCAGTAGTCGGTACCGTTGCCGTCGATGGTGCCCTTGCCGGCGATGGTGAAGCCGTCGAGGCCGTCGGCATTGATGAGTGCCACGAAATACTTGCAGGTCTGTCCCTCGATGCGCGTCTCGCGTATCTCGAAGTCGCGAATGCGGTCGGAGCCTTTCAGCACGCCTCCTTCCTCTACGTAGAGGTGGGTGCCTTGCTTGAAGAAGAGCGAGCCTGAGAAGAAGGTGCCCTTGGGCACGACGACGACGCCTCCGCCCTCGGCGGCTGCGCGGTCGATGACGGCCTGGATGGCCTTGGTCTGAATCTCGGTCGTTCCCTGGCGCACGCCGTAGTCGGTAAGCACGTATTGCTTGCCCAGCTGCGTCACGTTTACCTTCGTGGTGTCGCTAAACCAAGCCGAAATGGGCTCGCCATTGGGCCAAAGGTCGTTTTTTACCGTTTGTTTTTTCTTCGCCATAGCCGTTGTGCCGAGCATGCTGAGCACGAGTACGGCCATCGTCATCAGGATTTTCTGCTTCATTTTTGCGTAGTTTGTCTGTTTTGGGTTTGTTTGAGAGTGCAAAATTACAACATTTTTCGCAAACTACCAAATAAGAGCCAGAAAAAGAAATCGTATAAGGCTCTTTGTTTCAGGCAGTCTCATCCCCCGTTTTGTACTTTGTGACATGTGACGTTGTGACATTAAGGTGGTTCAATAGTTAGGAGATAGAAATGCATAAGAAAATATATAGTATTATATTTTAATATTATTATATATATTATTAATATTATTATAATATTATATAATTTTAACATTGAACTGTAAAATTTCAGGGATTTTACTGCCGATGTAGTTATGGAAGTTGCTTAATGTCACAAAGTCAAATGTCACAAAGTTCCATTTTGACGTGAGCGACGTTACGTACTTCCTTAGAAAAGCCGTATGGAGGATTACGTAGGCCCTGCTACAGGCAGAGCGCTGCCTTGTGCCGATTAGACGAACAAATCAAGGCGATTCAGCCGACAAATCGGGGCGATTCATCCGACAAATCGGGGCGATTCATCCGACAAATCCGTGCCGTTCATCCGGCCAATCAGAGCGGTTCTGTAAATAAAAAGAAAAAACACACCTTATTTATTAGGTAGTATGAGAAAAAGTTCGTACCTTTGCACCTTGAAATATTTCAAAACAACAACAGCAGATATGAAAGAATTTCTGAAAATGATGTTTGCCACGATGTGTGGCATCATCCTGTTGTCGGTCATTACCGGCATTCTGTTCATGATTTCGCTCGTCGGCATGATAGCATCCGACAGCGGAAGTACTAAAGTGAAAGACAACTCGGTATTCGTGCTGAAGCTGAACGGAACCATCAGCGAGCGCGCCGAAGAGGGCAACCCGCTGAGCATGATCCTGGGTCAGGCCAACATGGAAGTCATGGGCCTCGACGACGTGCTGAGCAGCATCCGCAAGGCCAAGGACGAAGAGGAAATCAAGGGCATCTACCTCGAGGGAGGCGTCATGAGCTTCGACTCGCCCGCATCGGCACAGCAGGTGCGCGACGCCCTGGAAGACTTCAAGCAGAGCGGAAAGTGGATTATTGCCTATGCCGACAACTATATGCAGACGAGCTACTACGTGGCTTCGGTGGCCGACAGCATCTTCCTCAACAAGACGGGCATGCTCGAGCTGAAGGGCCTGGGCGGCAAGAGCGAGTACATGACCGGACTCTACGAGAAGCTGGGCATCAAATACCAGCCCGTGCGCGTAGGCAAATACAAGAGCTACGTGGAGAGCGTCACCCGCAAGGACATGAGCCCTGAAGACCGCGAGCAGCGCGAGGCCTTTCAGCAAGGCATCTGGCAGCACATGCTGAAGAGCATCGCCGACAGCCGCAAGCTGCAGGCACAGCAGATCGACCAGATGGTGAGCGACAGCATCATGGCCTTCGCCAATCCCGAGGACTACCTGCAGGGCAAGCTCATCGACCGGCTCATGTATCCTGAGCACATCAAGGAGGTCATCAAGCAGAAGCTGGGCCTGGGCGAGGACGACGACATCAACCAGCTCACCCTCGCCGACATGATGGGCGTGAAGTCGAAGAAGAAGGAGAAGGGCGACAAGATTGCCGTCTACTACGCCTATGGCGAGATTGTCGACGAGCTCTCGTCGAGCTTCATGAGCGAGCATAGCATCGTGGGCAGCACCGTGGTCGAAGACCTGAACAAGCTGGCCAAGGACGACGACGTGAAGGCCGTCGTGCTGCGCGTCAACTCGCCTGGAGGCTCGGCCGTAGCCTCAGAGCAGATATGGCACGCCCTGAAGAACCTCAAAGCCAAGAAACCGCTGGTGGTCTCGATGGGCGGCGTGGCCGCATCGGGCGGCTACATGATCAGCTCGCCGGCCGACTACATCTTTGCCGAGCCCACCACCATCACAGGCTCCATCGGCATCTTCGGACTCATACCCAACTTCAGCGGACTCGTAACCGACAAGCTGGGCGTCACCTTCGACGGAACGAAGACCAACCGCTATACCGACTTCGAGGAGAACCTGGTGCTGGCCAAGGAAAACAGCGAGGAGCTGAAGTTCATGCAAAGCTACGTGACCCGCGGCTACGACACCTTCCTCACCATCGTGTCTGACGGACGCAAGCTCACCAAGGAGCAGGTGCACGAAGTGGCACAAGGCCGCGTATGGCTGGCCACCGACGCCCTCCCCATCAAGCTCGTCGACAAGCTCGGCTCGCTCGACGATGCCGTCAAGAAAGCAGCCGAACTGGCCAAAATAGAGGGCGAATACTACCCCTGCAACTATCCTGGCAAGACCACCTGGAAAGACACCTTCTTTGCCAACGAGAAGAAGGGCAGCTATCTCGACGGCGAGCTGCGCAACTTCCTCGGCGAACTCTATGAGCCCGTGCTCGAGCTGCGCCGCGACCAGCAGCGCAACCGCCTGCAGGCCCGACTGCCCTACAGCACCCTCATGAAATAAAAAGAGAAAGAAGGAATTGGAAGGCGATTTCATCAAAATCAACGAATGGCTCACACCCCTAAGCTGGCTCTACGGCTTAGGGGTGGGCTTTCGCAACATGCTCTTCGAAACGGGCATCCTGAAGAGCCGCGCCTTCAGCATACCCATCATCTCGGTGGGCAACATTACCGTAGGCGGAACAGGCAAGACGCCCCACGTGGAGTACCTCATACGCCTGCTGCAAGACAAGGCCCGAGTGGCCGTCCTCAGCCGAGGCTACAAGCGGAAGTCGAAAGGATTCGTCGTGGCCAACGACAACACCACCATGCGCGACCTGGGCGACGAGCCCTTCCAGATGAAGCACAAATACCCGCGAGTGACGGTAGCCGTCGACAAGAAGCGCGTGCACGGCATAGAGAAGCTCACAGAGCTCGACCCGACGCTCGACGTGATCGTGCTCGACGACGCCTTTCAGCATCGCTACGTGAAGCCTGGCGTCAACATCCTGCTCGTCGACTACCATCGCCTCATCATCTACGACAAGCTGCTGCCGGCCGGCCGACTGCGCGAACCGCTCAAAGGCAAGGACCGCGCCGACGTGGTGATCGTCACCAAATGTCCCAAGGAGCTGAAGCCCATGGAGTTCCGCGTCATCACCAAGGCCATGGACCTCTTCCCCTATCAGAAGCTGTTCTTCACCACGCTCAACTACGAGCCGCTCGTGCCCATCTTCCCAGAAGAGTGCACAGGACTCTCCACGCTCAACAACATGCACGTGCTCCTGCTCACGGGCATCGCCTCGCCGCAACAGCTCGAGACCGACCTCTCGGCCATGCTCAAAGGTGCCACCTACTACAACCTCTCCTACCCCGACCACCACAACTTCTGCCGCAAGGACATAGACCGCATCAACGCCGAGTTCGAGGCCATGCCCTCGCCCAAGTGCATCATCACCACCGAGAAAGATGCCGCCCGACTGGCAGAAGCCAAAGGCATGAGCAACGACGTGCGGCAGAACCTCTACGCCATACCCATCCGCGTCAGCTTCATGCTCAACCACGAGAGCGCCTTCAACGACTTCATTCTGAGCTACATTCAGAAAAACTCCAAGAACAGCATCCTGGCCAAGCGCAAGGGAAAGCAGGCACCCGACGAAAAGCCAGCCACCATCAGCTTCAAATAGAAAGAAAAGAAATGGAAATAGCATCACTCGGCGAGTTCGGACTCATCGACCGCCTCACCAAAGACATCACCCCCAAGAACGATAGTACGAAATACGGCATCGGCGACGACTGCGCCGTGCTCGCCTATCCCGACAGCGAAGTGCTCGTCACCACCGACCTGCTCATGGAGGGCGTACACTTCGACCTCACCTACATCGACCTGAAGCACCTGGGCTACAAGTCGGCTATGGTCAACATTAGCGACGTGTTCGCCATGAACGGCACCCCACGACAGATAACCGTCTCGCTGGCACTCAGCAAGCGCTTCAGCGTAGAGGACATGGAAGAATTCTACGCCGGCCTCCGACTGGCCTGCGAGAAATGGAACGTCGACATCGTGGGAGGCGACACCACATCTTCCTACACAGGCCTGGCCATCAGCATCACCTGCATCGGCGAAGCCCGCAAGGAAGACATCGTCTACCGAAACGGAGCTCACGATACCGACCTCATCTGCGTGAGCGGCGACCTGGGCGCAGCCTACATGGGACTGCAACTGCTGGAGCGCGAGAAGAGCGTCTACTACAGCCAGGTGGAGGAGGCCAAGCGCAAGGGCGACAAAAAGGCCCTCGAGGAGCTGGCCCACTTCTCGCCCGACTTTGCCGGCAAGGAGTATCTGCTGCAACGACAGCTGCAGACGGAGGCGCGCGGCGACATCATCGAACGCCTGCGACAGGCCGGCATACGCCCAACGGCCATGATGGACATCAGCGACGGACTCTCAAGCGAGCTCATGCACATCTGCAAGCAAAGCGGCGTGGGCTGCCGCATCTTCGAGAAGAACCTGCCCATCGACTACCAGACAGCAGTCATGGCCGAAGAAATGGAAATGAACGTCACCACCTGCGCACTCAACGGAGGCGAGGACTACGAGCTGCTCTTTACCGTCCCCATCGGCGACCTGGAGAAAGTGCAGGCCGTAGAAGACGTCCACCTCATCGGCCACATCACCCAGCAGAAGTACGGCCACATCCTCGTCACCCGCGACAATCAGGAATTCGAGCTCAAGGCCCAAGGTTGGAATCCGCTATAGGCAGGTAGGGCATCTGCCCAGCCAATTATCCTACCGAAAAGGGCATTTTCATCCATCAAGGAAGGAAATATGTGGTGAAATAATGCAAAAATTAAGCCTAACGCAAAAATAATCCGCAAAAAGTTTGGCGGATTATTTTTTTTGTTGTACCTTTGCACACGCAAAACGAAAGGAAAGCGTTCTAACACACAAATGGTGCCTTAGCTCAGTTGGTAGCAGTTGGTAGAGCATCGGACTGAAAATCCGTGTGTCCCCGGTTCGATTCCTGGAGGTACCACTCCTCCTTTCATTACGCCCCGCGAAAGTCGCAAGACCGTAGCGGGGTTTTTCGTTGCTTATGAGTTAAGAAGTTAGAATTAAGAATTAAGATGTATTCTCGCTTCGCTGCGAGTAAAAAGTAAGAATTAAGAAGTACTATCCATAGCCAATACTTCTTAATTCCTTACCTCTTACCTCCTACTCGCCGAAGGCGATACTTCTTAACTCTTAACTCTAAACTCTTAATTCCTTACCTCTTAACTCTAAATTCTTAATTCTAAACTCCTTCCATCGGGAACAAGCCGAAGAGCTTGGCATCAATCATGTCCGTCACCTGCTGCAGGTGTTCTGGGTTCTCGCCAAACTTACAAGTATCGCCGTCAATCACAATCAGCTGACCCTTGTAGCCAGCAATCCACTCCTCATAGCGGCGCTCCAGGCCTTGCAGATAGTCCAGGCGCATGGTCTGCTCATATTCGCGGCCGCGCTTCTGGATTTGCGCCACGAGCGTGGGGATGCTCGAACGAATGTAAATCATCAGGTCGGGCAGCTTCACGAGCGACATCATCAGATTGAACAGGTCGCAATAGTTGTCGAAATCGCGGTCGCTCATCATGCCCTGGCCATGCAGGTTGGGCGCGAAGATACACGCATCCTCGAAGATTGTGCGGTCTTGGATGATCGTCTCCTTCGACTTCGAAATCTCCACCACCTCCTTGAAGCGCTTGTTCAGGAAGTATATCTGAAGGTTGAACGACCAACGCTTCATGTCTGCATAAAAGTCAGACAGGTAGGGATTGTTGTCTACGGGTTCGAACCTGGGCGTCCATCCATACCGATGGGCCAAGAGCTTGGTCAATGTGGTTTTGCCACTACCGATGTTGCCTGCTACTGCGATGTGCATAGTTCTTATATTTGTTGATTGGGGGTTACAGGGAAGAGGCCGAAGAGCGTCTGGTCGATACGGTCTACGATTTGAGCGAAGTCGCGAGGACGATGCTTGAAGTCGAGCGAGTCTTTGTCGATGGTGATGACGCGTCCTTTATACCTATTATATATAAAGTCGTCGTAGCGACGGTTCAGGTTCTCGAGATATTCCAGCTGCATGGTCTGCTCGTAGTCGCGGCCACGCCGCTGGATGTTGTCCACAAGATGGGGCACGGAGGCACGCAGGTAGATCATCAGGTCGGGCAGACGCACTATCGACATCATCTGCTCGAACAGCTCCATGTAGGTCTCGTAGTCGCGCTCAGAGAGGTTGCCCATGTCGCGATTGTTCTCCATGAACACGTAGACGCCCTCGAAGATCGTACGGTCTTGCACAACGGTATGGTCGGCCTGCGAGATGGCAATCAGGTCGCGGAAGCGCTCCTTCAGGAAGTACACCTCAAGATTGAACGACCAACGCTTGATGTCGCGATAATAGTCCTGCAGGTAGGGGTTGTCGGCCACGGCCTCATAGCGTGCCTCCCAGCCATAGTGGCGGGCCAGCATGCCGGTCAGCGTCGACTTTCCGCTTCCTATATTTCCTGCTATCGCAATGTGCATGTTTTCGTCTTTGCTCTATTCTGCAGGCAAAGATACAAAAAAAGGACGAAACGACAAGCACTTAACCAAAGAAACTATACATTCATTCTTGTTTGAAGCGCGAAGTGTCGACTGCCTCATGCCTCCGTTCCTTGTAGGCGCCAAAGGTATAGGTGAGCGAAAGCCCCACCTCGCGATAGCTGCTGGTGTGCATACGGAAGTGCTGCGTGTGGTAGTGCATCTCTGGGGCTATGGCGTTGGTTTCCAGGAGGTCGTTGCCATAAAACTTGAGGGTGAGCCGCTGCGGCAACGGCTTCCATTCGAGGGCAGCAGAGAGGTTGCCCGAGGCCGGCAGGTCGAAGATGCCTTGAATGGCACGCGTGCGATAGCTGCCATTGAGCTGCATGGTGAGGCGCTGGGAAAGGACGATGGTATTGCGCACCTGAAACATGCCGTAGACGACGTGGCGCGAGAAGGGCAGGTCGTAGAAGTCGCCATCCTTCTCATGCTGCCAAACGCCATAGGCCGAAAGGGAGCTGCGAAGCCATTGGCCCAAGGTAACGGGCACATGGGCCATGAGGCCTGCCTGCCGATGGTAGTCGAAGTTGAGCCAGCGATACTCCATGACGAGGCGGTCGGGCCGCTGGTAGTTGGTCTGCACAAAGTAGTCGTCGACATGTTCATACCACGCTACGAACTGATACTTGTTATGCAGCAGCCAGAGCCCTTGCAGCTGATACGACTTCGAGGGGCGCAAATGAGGATTGCCCACGATCTCGCCATAGCCGCCCATCGAGTAGTTAGTAGCCTGCTGAACAGCCCAGTATTCAGGATAGCTGCGGTCGCTTGAGAGCGAGAGCTGCAACACGTGCCCGCTCCTGGGCAGCCATTGGAGCGTGAGATTGGGGAAGGGTGCCCACTCGCTGAAAGCCTCGCTATGGTAGCGTTCGGCCGCGAGAGAGAGGTCGAGGGAGACGCGCCTTCCCCAGCTCTTCGTGAATCCTGCATAGACGTTGGTAATGGTTTCGCGATGAGGAGTTCCCTCCAACCGGCCCCAGCTGGGCGAGCTTCCTTCGTAGTCTTGCCAGGAATGGTCGTTGGTGGTGGTGAGCGAGATGCCGTAGTTCAGGCTCCAGCCGCCCTTGAGCGTATGCTCCTGCTGGGCGAAGAACTTCCAGCGGTTGATGCGCTGGTTGTTGTGCGTGGTGTAGTCGAGCCGACCTGTAGGCAGCAGGCTGGCCAGCTCTTGCTTCATGGGAGCCTCATAGTAGGTATAGTCGACGCCTGCCTTCAGCTGGAAAGGCGTTGCATAGTCCATTCGCAGGTTCTGCATCAGGTTGTGTCCGTCGTATCGCGAGGCTGCCTTGACGGCTCCGTCGATGCTGAGGTCGTTGCGCTTCTTGGCATAGTTGCCTGTATAGGCGAGGCTGAGCCTATGGTTCTCGGCCGGCATCCAGTCGGCAGCAAGCCGATAGCTATGCACAGGACCGCTGGCATGGGTGCGTTGCTCGCTGTCCATCTGGTGGAGCGAACCGTCGTGAAGCGTGTGGCGCGACTCGTCGTTCATGACGTGATACGCACGCCCGCCGTCCATGCGCCAGTAGGCATCGGCAGCCCAGCCGCCTTGCTGCCAAAGCAAACTGGCCTGCGCGCCATACTTCGAGTCGTGCTGTTGCCTGCCAAAGACTTTGGCCTCGCCTTGCAGCACGTCGGCAAGACTGCGTTGCAGGTTGAGGTTGATGAGCTGTCCGCGCACTTGATAGCGGGCTGGCGCCGAGAGCATCACCTCGGCATCCTTCAGCCTGCTGACTGGAATGGTCTGCAACAGAGCAACAAGCTGCGAAGCGCTCATGGTCGAAGCCTTACCATCGAGCATCAAGGCCACAGGACGGCCGTTGAGCAGCAGCCGTCCGTCTTGCTCCGTCACACCAGGCAACTCCTTCAGGGCCTCATAGGCATTGTCAGCCGCGCGGTCTTTCAGCAGATGGGGCAAGTCGAAGACGAGCCGGCCAGCCTCAGCCTTCACGATGGGGCGTTCGCCCGTTACCATCACTTCGGGCAGCGAGCGCAGCAGGCTGTCCGTTTGCAAAGAGTCGTTTTGAGCATGGCCCGCCGTCCAGGCGAGGCAGCATGCCAATAGCAAGCATATTGTTTTCATCGCTGCAAAGGTACGCCGAAGTTCTGAGGCAAGGAAGAAAAAACGGTTACAGAGTCTTACGAGAAGTGTTACAAAGGCTTAACGTTTGCACCTATATATATAAATAATGTGTACCTTTGCAGCCATGAAACTACAGATGAAATCAATGGCTCTGCTCGTAGCGGCTTCGCTCGTGGGCATCTTCTGCTACCAGACGTGGTGGCTGGTGAAGCTCTACCAGCGCGAGACAATGGAGACGCGACGGCAGATAGAGAGCGCCGTAGACATGGCCGACAATCAGGAGACGAACCTGCGCGTGGGCCTGCTGCGCAACGAGGGCAACCTGCACGGGCAGGTATCGGTCTCGGCCAGCCCCTTTGCCGATACGGCTTATGTGGAGAGCCGCACCATCAACGATACGGGCGACTCGATACACCTGGAGCTGCGCCGAAGGCAGGTGAAGCACGAAAAGCACGACACCATGAGCTTCAGCCGCACAACCAGCACCACCTGGAAGCCCGTAGATCCTGAAGCTTCCTCCGGCCTGGCCGAGATGGAGGAGATGGTGAAATACATGCATCGCAGCATCCGCACAGGCGTGAACCTCTTCATAGCCCCCTCGCCCCAACGGTTCGACAGCCTGCTGACGGCCCGCCTGTGGGAAGGCGGAATTTGGCTGCCACACCTGCTGGAAGTGATTGACGACAAGGGCCATGTGACCGACAGCATCGCAAGCAACGGATACGTGCCTACCGCCGACGACGAACACTACCTATACCCCCTCGACAACGACACGCAGGCAGCCTATCGGCTGAGCTACTACCCCGTGCGCAGCATCGTTCTCAAACAGATGACGGGCATCCTATGCGCCTCGGCTGCCATTCTGCTCGTGCTGTGCCTGGCCTTCTGGTATCTCGTGCGAACCATTCTTCGGCAGAAAACGCTCGACGAGATGAAGACCGACTTCACCAACAACATCACCCACGAACTGAAGACGCCCATCGCCGTAGCCTATGCCGCCAACGACGCCCTGCTGAACTTCGGCACCCCTGGCGCAAAGCAACGCGAGTATCTGGAGATTGCGCAACAGCAGCTGCAACAGCTGAGCGGAATGGTGGAGCAAATCCTGTCGATGAGCATGGAGCGACGCAAGACGCTCACGCTAAGGCTGGAGGATGTGGACGTGGGCGAGCTGGTGGACCAGCAGACGAAACTGCACCAGCTGAAAGCCGACAAGCCCGTGAACTTCAAGACCGACATTCAGCCCCAACCGCTGACCCTACGCGCCGACCGCACGCATCTGGCCAACATGCTGAGCAACCTGATTGACAACGCCATCAAATACTCAGAAGGCGAGGCCGAGGTGACGATATGCTGCAGGAAGGACATGATTGCAGTAAGCGACAAGGGCATAGGCATTGCCCGCGAACGGCTGCCACACATCTTCGAGCGCTTCTATCGCGTGCCGCAAGGCAACCGCCACGACGTGAAAGGCTACGGGCTGGGACTCTACTACGTGCAGCAGATGATGCTGAAACACGGCGGAAGCGTGGAGGCCGAAAGCCAAGAGGGAAAAGGAACAACCATCAGACTGATATGGAATCAATAAGCGTACTACTGGTAGAAGACGAACAGACGCTGGCTCTGATTATCAAGGACACGCTCGACGCGCAGGGCTTCAGCATCACCACAGCCCGCAACGGCGAGGAAGGGCTGCGTCTGTTCTTCGAGGAGCGCCCCCAGGTGGTGGTGGCCGACGTGATGATGCCTCGCATGGATGGCTTCGAGATGGTGAGACGGCTGCGGCAGCACGACCGACAGACGCCCGTGCTCTTCCTCACGGCCCGCTCGGCCATCAACGATGTGGTGGAGGGATTCGAGCTGGGGGCCAATGACTATCTGAAGAAGCCCTTCGGCATGCAGGAGCTTATTGTGCGCATCAAGGCGCTGGCCAACCGCTTCGACACGCGAGGCGCCAAAGAGCCTGCAACACAAGCTGCGGCAGGAACAACGGCGATTGGGCGCTACCTGTTCAACCCGCTACAGCAACGGCTCGAAATCGACGGTACGCAGCAGCAGCTGTCCCATCGCGAGGCGCAGCTGCTGCGCATGCTGAGCGACAATCGCGGAGCGGTGGTGGGCACGCAGGCCATCCTGCTCGACTTGTGGGGCGACGACTCGTTCTTCAACACCCGCTCGCTACAGGTGTTCATCACCCGCCTGCGCCATCGGCTGGCGCAAGACGAGCACATACGCATCATCAACGTGCGCGGCATAGGCTACAAGCTGCTATGCTGAGCTGCCGCAAGCAGAGGCGCGGCCAGCCTTGACCTAAATGAAGAAGTAGGCAAGAGTAACGAGCAACGCAACCAACACGATGAACAGCACCATAATGGCAAGGAAGGCAAGCAGAAACCTGAAGAACGTAGACAGATAGCTGTAGCCCGAAAGCTGTTTGACAGGCATCAGATAGAGCAGCGTGCCAATCAGCTGCACCCTTTCTCCAAGACAGAAGAAGTTGATAAGAATGATGAAAACGGAATACATGTTGTTGGAATAGACCAACGACACAAAGAGTTCTGAATACCTGAAGCGAATGTTGGGCGACTTGCGGAAGAGCAGGAACAGAGGCAGAGACATAACCGTAAGGCCGAGCAAGCCAAAGATGTTGGGATAGCTGGTGGCCGTGTCGTAGAAGCCTGTCATCATTTTTCTATAATACTGTTCCATCTTCGTCTCCACTTCCCGCTCCCTTTCTGACAGCCGCTCCTGCTCTTGCGCATCACTAAAACCCTCGTCTACATTCGCCAACGTTTCCTGGCGCTTAAGCTCAATCATGTTTTCGCCCTTGATGTTGAGACCGTGTTCTACAATCACCGACAAGGCCGTGAGCAGGAAGAAGAGCTTGAAGGGCGGAAAATAGGCCATCTGCATGCCGTTGAGATAGTCGCGAATCATGTAGCCAGGACGCAGCATCAGGTCGCGAATGGTGCGAAACATGCTGCGGTTGCCCAGTCCCCACACGTCGAAGAAATGGAGCAGAGCCGTCTTGAACGAATAGCGCGTGATACGGGCCGACTGGCCACAACGCGGGCAGAAGTTGCCCGTGTAGTGAGTTTGGCAGGTGGCGCACGTATGCTCCACATCAGAAAGGGGAGCCACCTCGTAGGGGCGTTTCTGCCATCTTCTGAACTGTCTGTATCGTACCTTGAGCGCTTTCAGGTTCATAGTTCGTTGTATTTTTTCGCTGCAAAGATAACCATTATTTCGCAAACACGCAAACTTTTCTGACGAAACCCTTAGCTATGCTCATCGATTAGCGGGACCAATCGCATCGATTCACGGCACTAATCGACCCGATTTACGGTACTAATCCCATCGATTCACGGGACTAATCGCATCGATTCATGGAGCCATCCGCATACAACATTTCGCAGGAATTGTTGTAGGTATGAAAATAATTGCGTATCTTTGCAGCCAGCATTACAAAACCATAAAAGCTAAAGAAGCATGAAACGACTATTGACTATGCTCGCCGCAGCCACGCTCACGCTGAGCCTGCACGCACAAAAGACGGCACGCGAGGAAATCGCCGAGAACCGATTCCTGTCGGGAAGCAACTACCTGGACTACGAACGCCAGCTGTCTACAACCCCGCTCACCCCCACTCCCAAGGGCTACGAGCCGTTCTACATGAGCCACTACGGACGACACGGTTCGCGCTGGCTCATCAGCGAAGGCGACTATCGCAACCCCAGAAACACCCTGCGCGAAGCGAAAGAGGCCGGCAAGCTGACGGCCAAGGGCGAGGAGGTGCTGCGCACGGTACAGGCCATCTACGACACCAGTACCGACCGCCTGGGCGACCTCACGACCGTAGGCGAGCGCCAGCACCACAACATAGGCAAGCGCATGGCCCAGAACTTCCCAGAGATATTCAAGGCCAAAGGCCTGACCATCGACGCCCGCTCGACGGTGGTGACCCGCTGCATCCTCTCGATGATAGCCGAATGCGAGGAACTGATGGCTGCCAACCCCACGGCACGCATCCACAACGACGTGAGCGAAAGCCTGCAATACTACCTGAACCAGAACTGGGAAGGCAAGGTGAAACGGCAGAGCGGACGCGGCGACCGCGTGGCCAACGAGTGGCGACAGAAGCTGACGCACCCAGAGCGACTCATGAAAGTGCTCTTCAACGACGAGCAATACGTGTATAACAACGTGAACGCCGCCACGCTCATGCGCCAGCTCTTCGACGTGGCCACCAACATGCAGAGCCACGACACCCAGCTGGAGCTGCTTTCGCTCTTCACCGACGAAGAGGTCTACGACCAATGGCGCATCCGCAACATCGGCTGGTATCAGAACTATGGCGCCTCGCCCTACACGGGCGGAGTGATGCCCTTCAGCCAGCTGAACCTGCTGAAAAACATCATCTCGACTGCCGACACCGTGACGCAGGTGCAGGCAACGCTACGCTTCGGCCACGAGGTGTGCGTCATGCCCCTGGCCTGCCTGCTGGAGCTCGACAACTGCGGCGTGAGCACCGACGACATGAGCAAGCTCGACGAAGTGTGGCGCAACTACCGCATCTTCCCCATGGGCTGCAACATTCAGCTCATTTTCTATCGGCCGAAGAAAAGCGGCAAGGGCGTCTCGCCTGCACCCGACGACAACATCCTGGTCAAGGCGATGCTGAACGAGCGCGAGTGCCGCCTGCCCGTAGCCACCGACATGCACCCCTACTACAAGTGGGCCGACCTGCGCCAGTACTATCTCGACAAAATAGCAAAATTTGAAAGAAACTAAAACGACATGGGAATCATTATAGGAATAGACGTGGGCATCTCGACCACGAAGATTGTAGGACTGAGAGACGGCCGCGTCTCAGCCCCCATCCGCATTACGGCCGCCGACCCCGTAACCTCGCTCTATGGCGCCTTCGGCAAGTATCTGCACGACAATAACATCAAGCTGAGCGACGTGCAGCACGTGATGCTGACGGGCGTAGGTGCCGCCTACGTGCAGAACGACGTCTATGGCGTGAGCACCACAAAGACCGACGAGTTTATAGCCGACGGACTGGGCGCCCGCTACGAGAGCGGCCTGGAGCGCGCAATGGTCGTCTCTATGGGCACAGGTACGTCGTTCGTCATGTGCGAAGGCGACAACATGCGTCACATCGGAGGCATCGGCATCGGCGGCGGAACCCTGCAGGGTCTCTCGCGCATCATGCTCAACACGAGCGACATCAAGCAAGTGTCGGCCCTGGCCATGCAGGGCGACATCAAGCACATCAACCTGCTCATCGGCGACATTTCGGCCCATCCGCTCCCAGGCCTGCCTATGGAAGCCACAGCCTCTATCTTCGCCCGTGCCCAGAACGATGCATCAAAAGAGGATATTGCCTGCGGCATCATCTCGATGGTGCTGCAGAGCATCGGCTCTGCCGCAGTTCTCGCCGCCCAGGGAATAGACTGCCGCGACATGGTGCTCATCGGCAACCTGTCGCTCCTACCCCAATGCAAGGACATCTTCCCTGCGCTCGAGAAACTCTACGACGTGCGCTTCCACATTCCAAAGTACTCGCAGTTCTGTACCGCCATCGGCGCCGCCTTGGCCTACGGAAGGAAATAGCCCAGGAACCAAACACGTAAGGAAAGCTATCTGCTTGCCGAGCGCAAGAACTCCAGGACAGCCCGATTGAACAAATCGGGCTGTTCCATGTTCATCATGTGCCCGCAGTCGGGCAGCTCTTCCTTACGGCCTAACGGCAGGTAGAGCAGCTCCTGAGGCTGACTGCCCTTATGCTCTGCAGCTCCTGTCAGCATCAATACCGGCACACGAGGACACTTGCGCTTCAGCTCGCTCCAGGCTTCCTTGCCATAGAAAAGGCGGACTTCCTTATGAAGCGGCTGCCAGGCCGTCCAGTCGGCAATCATCTTCGTCAAAGGGCGACGCATCGTCTCACGCTTCGACCCGCCCGACTTGATGAGCGCCTCTATCCATTCCTGCTTCATGACGTCGACCCCTTTCTGCTTTAAGGCAGCAATCTCAGCATCGCGCCTGGCTCGCTCTGCGCTGTCCATCGGCTCCGAAGGTCCAGGACTACCCTTGCGAATGCTGCCACTTGCCAACACGCAACTGAGCAGGCGCTGGGGCGCCATCGCCAACATATCGCCTGCAACAAAGGCTCCCATAGAAAGACCTACTACATGGGCACGCTCAATACGAAGCGAATCCATGAGCGTCAGCACGTCGTCCATGTGGGTCATCTGCAGGTCTTCACGCTGCTCGCTCGAACGCCCATAGCCACGAAAATCCATACGGATGGTACGGTAATGACGAGAGAACGGCTTGAACTGCTGGTCCCACATACGGGTATCGAGCGAATGCCCATGCAACAGCAGCAGAGGTTCGCCCTCGCCTCGCTCCTCATAGTAGATGCGTCCCCCACCCTCTACAGGCACATAGCCTGAACGGGTGGTAACACAAGAGGACAGCATCAGTAAAGATGCTGTCCCCCAGATAATCATAGAATGTTTCGTCATAAGCTTCTACTTGACCATCACCTTTCGGCCATTGAAGATGTAAAGTCCCTTCTTCTTCGGCTCGGCAATGCGCTGACCGCTCAACGTGTACCAACCCTCGGCGGGCTGCGTAGCATACGGCTGACCGACAGTAGTAATGCCTGTACCGATACCTGGGTCGTCAGTAATCGTAATGTTCAAGTCAGTACGCTTCTCGGGTACGAATTCGGCAGGATACGAAGAAGCCACACGCTGAACAGAACTAGAACTGCTACTCTTCAACGTGCCAGGCTTCACGGTTACAGAGTATATCTTAATCTGTGCAAGCGTCTTCTTAGCACGGAAGACGTTTCCTCCGTCACGCGCAGCCGATACTCCCGTACCTACATTATAGATGCGTACGTAAGTCGGAACTTCCACCTCGTAAGGAATCCAGACGGTATCGCGGTCTTCCTTCACCACCTCAATAGGATCATTATCGCCTATCTTCACGTGGAGTCTATTACCATTGAACGTTTGGAACTCGATTTCTATGAAGCCCGTACCAGCGGGAATAAGGAAGGTAATGCCCGTGAACTGGTCGGCATACTCAGGCGTACCAGGAACATAGTCATCGATGATATCATCAACTTCGTCTGGATCCTGCACGTTGTTCAGCACAATACAGTTTTCCTCATCGTCATATCCGTCGCTGCCCTCCACGTCATCAGCATCCTGGTTGAGCGTGTAAAGCAGATCGTCAATGGCGGTATTGGTCAGGTCTAAGTCTTCCGTCTCGCCTGTCACTTCGTCAGTTTCTGTGAAGTTGTCGGCAGGGAATTCCACCTTCGTGTCCTCTACAATAGGATTGATGGGAGCCTGGATGGTGGCCGACGTAGCAGCCACACCTAAGGGGTCAACCAACATGCCGTTAGCATAGGTTCCATTCAGCGGCGAGATCAGCATAAGATTCTGTTCAAAGCTCAGGTCTGAGAAGCCCGTGATAACAGAGGCATCACCACTTTGCATCGTCAATGTGCCGGCAAACAACTCGCTCTTCGTGAACATCAGGGCCGATCTCTGGGCTCCCGTATGGGCAATGGCTGAACCTGTGGCAACGCTAATGGTATTCGAACCTATCAGATAGATTTTCAGGCTATCCGACAAGCCGCTCTTGATGGGCTCTGTCAGAGCTGCGTCTGTCAGCACTAATGCGTATTTCCCACCATCGGTCGAGAACACAACACTTGGAGCGCTCCTGTCTTCAGCGTAGTCACCCAAAACGTCGTCTTTATTGTCGCTGGTCACTTGCTTGTCACCAATCCAGAGATCATAGTTAATGCTCTTAGGCGTGGTCACCTCTATCTTATAGCTGACGCTATCTGCCAGGAATTTATCATTACCCGCAAAGGTCACCTGAATAGTGGTCGTTCCCTCTTTCAGAATGGATACTGCTCCCGTCTTTGCATCCACAGTAGCTATTTTCGTATTCCAGCTGCTATAGGTCACAGGCAGGTTGTTCGGGTTCTTAAGTACTGGTGCCTCAAACTCGGCATTCAAGACAACGCTAACAACGTCCGTCGAGAATGCTAATCCCGTAGCAGGAGCTGAGACGGTCAGCTCGTAGCTTGCAGAAGCGGCGGCATACTGGCTATTGCCGGCAAACGTGGCTGTGATGGTCGTCTTACCAGAACCGACCAGCGT
>CACXYH010000013.1 GCA_902771785.1 uncultured Prevotellaceae bacterium | reverse complement strand
AGGTAAGTGAAAAATCTGACATGGCAAAATCCTGAGCAACTTTTTGTTGCTCAGGTACTTATAAAGAAAGTTAAACTAAAGTGCTGCGGAATTTAGGCTGTCCAAGCTCGTGCCCTACTGGCTTGTCGCCTTGCTTCTCATCACGGTGTGTCTGCTGCTCGCTCAGCTCATTTATGGCATTGGCTGCCAAGGTTCGCTTATCTGGGTCTATGTGCTTGCCTTGCTGCTGGCGCTCTTCTTCTCGTCGTTCGGGCTTATTGTGTCTAACTACAGCGATACCATGCAGCAGGCCATCTTCGTCATGTGGTTCTTTGTCATTATGATGCTGCTGCTCAGCGGCCTCTTCACCCCCACCCGTAGCATGCCAGAGTGGGCCTATCTCACCACCTATGTCAACCCCATGCACTATTTCATCGATGCCATCCGCACAGTCTACATTCGAGGCGGAAGCTTCGAGAGCATCGCTCCCCAGCTGGGCGCCCTCCTCGGAATTGGGCTCTGCATAGGCGGCTGGGCAATTGCCAGCTACAAGAAGAACAGCTGACTTATGCTGATAATTGCCGCAGTTTTTTTCGTGCTATTCGAAAAAAAAGTGCTACCTTTGCAGCTGCTATGCGGAAAACAACAACAATAATTATACGCGGTCTGCTGGCGCTCTGCCTGCTGGCAGCCGGCAGGAAAGCCTGTGCACAGGAGCTTCCCACAGACGGAACGCTCACGCTGCGCCCACAGCTGCAACAACTGGGACAGCGACTGCTGCGAGGAAAGACGGGCAGCATCGTGGCCATCAACCCCGAGAATGGAGAAGTGCTTTGTCTGGCTACTAACACGCCTAAAGGTCCCGACACGCGACAAGCCGTAGGCAAGCCGCAGGCACCGGGCTCTACGTTCAAGACGGCACAAGCACTGGCCATGCTCTCAGAGGGCATCGTCGGCGAAGAAACGACCTTTGCCTGCGACAGCGGGTTCGTAAACGGCAACCTGCGCGTGCGCTGCCACAAACACTCCTCACCGCTGACACTGAAGGAAGCACTGGCCTATTCATGCAACACGTGGTTCATCGTTCACTTTGCATCGATGATCAACGACACCGACATGTACGACAGCAAGGACGAGGCCATCACCACCTGGCGAAGCTACATGCAGAGCATGGGACTGGGAGGACCTATGCACACCGACATTCCTGGAGAGCAGGGCGGACTGCTGGCGGGCTCCGACTACCTGAACCGGCGATACCCCAACGGATGGGACGGCATGACTATCTGGGTGACGGGCATGGGACAGGGCGACGTGACGCTGACACCGCTGCAGCTATGCAACCTGGCCGTGACGATAGCCAACCGTGGATGGTTCTACGTGCCTCATATTCATAAGAACACAAAGAACCGCCGCTACCTGACGCGACGCCAGACACGCGTGACGCCCAGCGCCTACAACCCCGTGATTGAGGGCATGAGGCTCGCTGTGGAGAAGGGGACGGCGCGCGGCATCAAGGCATCGTACCCCATCTGCGGAAAGACGGGTACGGTGGAGAACGCAGGTCCAGACCATTCTGCCTTCATCGGCTTTGCACCCATGAACAACGCGAAAATCGCAGTCAGCGTCTATGTAGAGCATGGAGGTTTCGGTGCCGACCTGGCTGCCCCCATAGCAGGGCTCATCATGGAGAGCTACCTGAAGGGCAAGCTGTCGAACGCATCAGAAGCGAAGGCGCGCAGAATTGAGAACAAGGTGATCAAGTAAGATAGAAGAAACAATATAGAGATGATTGTCTGTATAGCAGAGAAGCCGAGCGTGGCCAAGGACATTGCCCGCATTCTTGGGGCAACGGCACAGCACGACGGCTATATGGAGGGCAACGGCTACCAGGTGACGTGGACATTCGGACACCTGTGCGAGCTGAAGATGCCCGAGGACTACACCCCCATGTGGCGGGCATGGAGCCTGTCGGCACTACCCATGATTCCACCGAAGTTCGGCATCAGGCTGAAGGAGGACGAGGGTGTGAAGAAGCAGTTTGCTACCATCGAGAAGCTGATGCAGGCAGCCGACGGCATCATCAACTGCGGCGACGCCGGGCAGGAGGGTGAGCTCATTCAGCGATGGGTGATGCAGAAGGCGGGTGCAAAATGCCCCGTCAAGCGACTATGGATTTCGTCGATGACTGACGAGGCCATCCGCGAAGGCTTCCAACAGCTGAAAGACCAGTCTGAGTATCAGTCGCTCTACATGGCGGGACTGTCGAGGGCCGTAGGCGACTGGCTGCTGGGCATCAACGCCACGAGACTCTACACCATCAAGTACGGACAGAACCGGCAGGTGCTCAGCATAGGACGCGTGCAGACGCCCACGCTGGCACTCATCGTGAACCGCCAGAAGGAGATTGACAACTTCAAGCCTGAGCCCTACTGGGTGCTGGCCACGGTCTATCGCGACACCACGTTTACAGCCACCAAGGGACGCTTCAACTCGAAAGAAGAGGGCGAGCAGGCTTTCGAACTGATTGCGGGCAAGCCCTTCAACATTGCCGACGTACAAAAGAAGAACGGGCGCGAGACACCGCCATCGCTCTACGACCTTACCTCCTTGCAGGTGGACTGCAACAAGAAGTTCGGCTTCTCGGCAGAGATGACGCTGAACATCATTCAGCAGCTATACGAGCAGAAGCTGACCACCTACCCGCGTGTGGACACAACCTTCCTGAGCGACGACGTATATGCCAAATGCCCGCAAATCATGAACGGACTCTTCCAGACGAAGTTCAGCGGGGTGTCTCCCTATGCCGAGCTGGTGCGACCACTGGGTGGCAAGCCGCTGACAAAGTCAAAGAAGGTGTTCGACTCGACAAAGGTGACCGACCACCACGCCATCATTCCCACCGGGGTGCCGCCACAGGGGCTTGCCGACCTGCACCGCAAGGTGTACGACCTGATAGCCCGCCGATTTATTGCCGCATTCTATCCCGACTGCAAGTATGCGCAGACCACCGTGCTGGGCATGGTCGACGACGTGGAGTTCAAGGTGACGGGACGCACCATTCTCGACCCAGGATGGCGCACCGTCTACAGCAAGGAGGCGCAGACCACAGACGACGATGAGAAGAAGCCCGAGGAAGAGGAGCGCACGCTGCCTGCCTTCCAGAAGGGCGAGAGCGGACCACACACGCCCACACTGACCGAGAAATGGACCACACCACCCAAATACTATACCGAAGCCACGCTGCTGCGAGCCATGGAGACGGCAGGAAAGCTGGTAGACGACGAGACGCTGCGGGCAGCGCTGAAGGAGAACGGCATAGGACGTCCGTCGACCCGCGCCGCCATCATCGAGACGCTCTTCAAGCGCCACTACATCAAGAAGGAGCGCAAGAACCTCGTGGCAACGCCTACGGGCATGGAGCTCATCGACCTGATTCGCGAGGAACTGCTGAAGAGTGCCGAGCTGACGGGTATCTGGGAGAAGAAACTGCGCGACATCGAGGCCAAGAAGTACGACGCACGGCAATTCATTGAGGAGCTGAAGCAGCAGGTGGGCGACATCGTGCACCAGGTGATAGGCGACCAGAGCAACCGGCGCGTGCCTTTAGAGGCAGAACCGGCGCCTGAGGAGAAGCCCAAGAAGAAGCGCAGTCCGCGCAAGAAAGCTGCCGACGCCCCCGCACCGGCACCCGCTGCCACCGACGACGAGCTGGAGGGGAAGCCCTGCCCCCTGTGCGGACAAGGCCACATCATCAAGGGCAAGACTGCCTATGGCTGCTCGCGCTGGAAGGAGGGATGCACCTATCGCAAGCCCTTCACGCAATAAATCGGCCAGTGGCACGTTATTATAAGGTATGCGACGTATTCTCTGCCATATATATATAATAGGTGTTGCCCTGCTGCTGTCGGCTTGCGGAGCTGACCAAGCCATGAAGAAGGGCGACAAGTTCTATGCCTTGGGAGAATACTTCGACGCGGCAGCCCAGTATAAGAAAGCCTACACACAGACGCCGCCCAAGGATAGGGCCACGCGCGGAAAAAGAGCGCTGAAACTGGCCGACAGCTACCGTCGCATCAACTACACACAGAAAGCTATAGCTGCCTACAACAATGCCGTGCGCTACAAGCAGGCCGACTCTACGGCCCTGCTGCACTTAGGGCAGATGCTGCTGAAGAACGGCAGCTACAAGGAAGCCGAAAAGACATTCAAGGCGCTGCTCGACTCGATGCCCGACAACCCGCTCGTGGAGAGCGGACTGAAGTCGGCACGAATGGCTCCCAACTGGAAGCAGGAGTATTCGGGCTACACGGTGAAGAAGCAGGAAATCTTCAACTCGCGACGTGCTGAATACTCACCCATGCTGGCAGGCGACGACAGCGAGCAGCTCTTCTTCTCGTCCACTCGCAACCAGGCTCTGGGCGACGAGCTGAGCGGCATCACCGGTACCAAGAATGCCGACATCTTCTTCTCACAGAAAGACGACAAGGGCAAGTGGCTGAAGCCCGAAGCCATTGAAAGCGAACTGAACACCGACATGGACGAAGGGGCATGCTCCTTCTCGCCCGACGGCAAGACGATGTATCTCACCGTATGCAAGACCGACCCCTCCTACCCTCGCTTTGCACAGATTGCCACCTCACCACGCAGCGACGCCTCCTGGGGCAAAGCCAGCGTGCTGGAGCTGACGAAGGACACGCTATCGACGTTTGCCCATCCTGCCGTGTCGCCCGACGGCGAATGGCTCTACTTCGTCTCTGACATGCCTGGTGGCGAAGGGGGCTACGACCTGTGGCGGGCAAGACTCACCACATCGGGCATCGGCGAGATTGAGAACCTGGGCAAAAGCATCAACACAAGGGGCAACGAGCTCTTTCCCACCTTCAGACCTAATGGCGACCTCTACTTCTCGAGCAACGGACACCCGGGAATGGGCGGACTCGACATCTATATTGCCACCAGGCAGGGAACGCTGGAGCATCCGGGCTATCCGCTCAACTCGCAGGGCGACGACTTCGGCATGACCTTCGAGGGACTGCACAATCGAGGCTACTTCGCATCGAACCGAGGCGACGCCAGGGGATGGGACCACATCTACTCGTTTGAGAAATACGAAGTGATACAGACGGTGAAGGGATGGGTCTACGAGCAGGACGGCTACGAGCTGCCGGATGGACTTGTCTACATGGTGGGCAACGACGGAACGAACCTGAAGCTGAGCGTCAAGGGCGACGGCTCGTTTACGCAGGAAATCAAGCCCAACGTCGACTACGTGTTCCTGGGCACCTGCAAGGGCTTCCTCAACCACAAGGAGCAGCTGCGCGTCGACACGACCAGCGAGTCGAAAGAGTATGTGCTGCAATTCCCGCTGGCATCGATTTCGGCGCCGGTGCTCATCAACAACATCTTCTACGACTTCGACAAAGCCACGCTGCGTCCTGAGTCGGCAGAAGCCCTCGACGAGCTGGTGGTGCTGCTCAACGAAAACCCCAACGTGACCATAGAGCTGAGCGCCCACACCGACTATCGCGGTTCGGCGGAATACAACGAGCGCCTGTCGCAGCGGCGCGCCGAGAGCGTGGTGAACTACCTCATCGACCACGGCATAGCCAAGGACCGCCTGTCGCCCGTGGGCTATGGCAAGGGCAAACCGAAGGTTATCAAGCGCAAGCTGACGGAGAAGTACGACTGGCTGAAGGAGGGCGACGTGCTGACGGAGGAGTTCATCCAGAAACTGGGCGACGAGGAGAAGCAGGAGATATGCAACCAGCTGAACCGCCGCACGGAGTTCATCGTGCTGCGCACCACCTACGGATTGTTCGACGACCAGGGAAAACTGAAGGAAAAAACCGAAAACAAAAAGCCTGCGCAGGAGGATGCGGCTCCCACGCAGGACGATAGCTTGTTCTGAGCACGCAGCGTGCGCTGTCAGAAGGAAAGACGCTCTTCATGGCGCAGCACCTCGGCCACACCCACCACACACAGCACTACAAAGGCCAGCATCAGCCCCAGAGGGTTGTACTCGAGCGGTGCCGTCTGCACAAACACCTTCAGCCCGATGAGGATGGTTTCCCAGCCACGGAAGGCGATGAAGGCCACCACGCCCACCACGATGCAGAACCAGGTCCATGCCCGCGACATGCGCGAGGCTGTGGCTGCTGCTGCCTTCTGCCGTTCGGCTGCCTCCAGTCGCTGCATCACCCGTTCGGTGAAGCCGTCGTCGGACAGCTGTTGTTCGCGCGCCGGTGCAAAGAAGTCTTGCAGCAGGGCGTCGTCGTATGTCTGATTGTTATTTTCCATATCCGTTCATTCTTAAGTAGGTTGTCAGTTTCTCCTTTCCGCGGCGCAGGTGGCTCTTCACCGTGTTCTGCGGCATGGCGGTGATGGTGGCAATCTCGTCAATGGGATAGCCGTCGATGAGCTGAAGTGTGATGCACGTGCGTTCCTCGTCCTTCAGCGTGGCGAGGGCCTTGTGCAGGTCGTGTGTGAGCCCGAAGCTGCCTCCCTCTGCCGAGGGGCCTTCCTGCCTTGCGAGCGCCTCGTCGGCAGCGTGCAGCGAGTGCTTGCGCTTGTAGTCGTAGAAGGTGTTGTAGGCAATGCGCATGAGCCATGTCTGCAGCGAGGCGCGCCCCTGATACTGGCTGATGCTGGTGTAGGCCTTCAGGAAGGTGTCTTGCGCCAGGTCGTCGCTCAGCGCCTCGTTGCCCGCCGTCAGGTTGAGTAGGAACCTGCGCACAGGCGACTGGTATTTCCTGACAAGCAAGTCGAAGGCCTGCCTGCTGTGAAACACCGTCACCTGCGTAACGAGCGAGTTGTCGCTGAGTGCGTCTGCCATCTCAGATTATCTTGTCTTTAGCGGGCATGATGAGCCACAGGATGAAGTAGCAGGGAATGCCGCTGAAAGCGGTGAAGAACGTGAGCAGGGCGTAGGCAGCGCGTACTGCCGTCACATCGAAGTCGAAATACTCTGCCAGTCCTGCGCAGACGCCGCCAAACACGCGGTCGTTCGAGCGATAAAGTTTCTTGTTTGCCATAGTTGTAATGTTTTTATGTAAGGGTGATTAGTGTTCAAAGTCTCTCTCCGTGAGTCCACGGTTCAGGTCGCTGTTGCGCTTCTGCGAGCGCGCAATGAGCAGGTTGCCGATGCCGATGCACGTCACCAGGGCGCCGATGCCTATGCCGATGTCGCCTGCCGTATAGCCCAGGAATATCATCAGTCCCACGCCCAGGCACGTCTGCCGGATGCCCCTTTGGCGCACTTCGTCATGGTCGTCGCCCGACGTGCCAGGATTGACGAACTGGTCGGGTATGGGCTGTCCGTGCTTCATGGCTTCCTCGGCCAGGCGCATGCGGTTCTTCCGGTTCTTATAGACGAAGAAGAGCACCAGCGCAATGATGAGTACAGGGGCCAAGAAGATGATGAACACAACCATGATGCCCAGCGCCATGATGCCAGCGAGGCCTTCAGCTCCTTCGCTCACGTCGAAGAGGTCCGACACGACATCGTCGGGCAGGGGTATTCCGTTAAACTTGACCGTGTAGCCACTTCTGTTGCCTACGGGAGCCATCATCGTGTCTTTGAGGGCAGCGCTGGTGGTGTCAGAGAAGGCCTCCACCTCGTCGTTGGCTGTGGTGTCGTCGGTGGCCATCACTGCCGTAGCGTTGTGGTGGCGGTGGTTTTGTGCAGCTGCCTGGGCGCTGAGTCCCAGCGTCAGCATCATTGCGATTGCTATCAGATACTTGTTCATATTATTCATTCATTTGGTTTTGTTTTCATTCTTTAGACGATGCCAGTTGCAGAATAGTTGCAAAGGTAGGCAAAAAATTCTGAACGGCGCAGGAAAAGCGGCACTTTTCTCATAAACAGGTGCCGTCTGTCGACGTGATTAGTCCGAGGAAAGGCAGCGATTAGTCCGCTGAATCGGGTGGATTCATCCGCTGAATCGGGTGGATTCATCCGCTGAATCGGGTGGATTCATCCGCTGAATGGCGAGGATTCTTAGCCCGCATCACCCTCACTTTGTCAGGACAGGACTTAGTAAAGCAGAAAAGCAGAAAAGCGGAAAGTAGACATAAAGCCTTTTTGAAGGCGACATCGGCACAGAAATAGTAGCACGTAAGTGTTAATTTTTATTATTATATATATATTATTATTAATATATTATATATATATATTATATAAGGTATATATGTCTACCTTATCTATCGCGCAAATGTCGGTCTAAAATAGCTTAATGTCTACTTTCCGCTTTTCTGTCTTTCTGCTTTTTGACAGAACTAGCCTGATGACGAAGATTTTTTCCGACAGATTGCCGTGAATGTGAGAAATCTTTCGTAACTTTGCAGCGATTATGCAACTACCTGAAGACTTCATCACACAGACGCGGGGCATCATGGGCAACGAGCGGTTTGAGCGCTATCTGGAGGCGTTCAGGCAAGAAGCACCCGTGAGCATCAGGCTGAACCCCCGGAAGACGGCAGAAATGGCTGTCGTGGCAGGAGAACGCGTGCCCTGGTGCACGCAGGGCTACTATCTGCCCACGCGCCCCGGCTTCACCTTCGACCCGCTGCTGCATGCCGGATGCTACTACGTGCAGGAGGCTTCGTCGATGTTTCTCGACGAGGTGCTGCGCCAGCATCTGCCCAGCCGCGATGCCGTCACGGCGCTCGACCTCTGTGCGGCTCCAGGAGGCAAGTCGACGCTGCTGCGCGCAGCATTGCCCGAAGGCAGCACCCTCTACTCCAACGAGCCCATGCGCCAGCGGGCGGCAATATTGGCCGAGAACGTGGAGAAATGGGGCTACGAAGGCTGCATCGTGACCAACAACTATCCGCGCGACTACCGCAAGGCAAAGATGAAGTTCGACGTCATACTCTGCGACGTGCCCTGCTCCGGCGAGGGAATGTTCCGCAAAGACGAGGCTACCATCAGCGAGTGGAGCCTGCAAAACGTGGAGAAATGCTGGCGACTGCAGCGCGAAATCGTGGCCGATGCCTGGGAATGCCTCAACGAAGGCGGACTCTTCATCTACAGCACCTGCACCTTCAACACCAAGGAGAACGAGGAGAACGTGCGCTGGATGCTTGCCGAATACGACGCCACCCTGCTGCCCATAGAGACGAAAGCCGAATGGGGCATCACCGGCTCGCTGCTCGAAGGCTTCAGCCAGCCCGTCTGCCGCTTCATACCCGGCATCACCCGCGGCGAAGGCCTCTTCATGGCTGCCTTGAGGAAGGGCTCGCTCCCGCTGTCGCCCAGCAACCGGAGGGGCAACCCGCAACAGCTGAACATCATGCAGCCCCTGCTGGCCAAGGCAGAGGGCGAGGCTCCACTCACCTATCAGCAGGCCCTGGCCTACCTGCGCCACGAAGCCCTGGTGCTACCGCCAGAGACACCGCGCGGACTCATCAACGTGAGCTTCATGGGCCACGAGCTGGGGCCCGTGAAGAACATCGGCACAAGGGCCAACAACCTCTATCCCAAAGAATGGAAAATAAAGACTACTCACATACCCAACGACTATGAAGCAATACTTAGACATACTTGACCGCATTCTGCGTGAAGGCGTTCAGAAGGGCGACCGAACAGGCACCGGCACGCTCAGCATCTTCGGCACGCAGAGCCGCTACAACCTGCAGGAGGGCTTCCCCGTGCTCACCACGAAGAAGCTGCACCTGAAGTCAATCATCTACGAGCTGCTGTGGTTCCTGAAGGGCGACACCAACGTGAAATACCTGCAGGAGCACGGCGTGCGCATCTGGAACGAATGGGCCGACGAGAACGGCGAACTGGGCCCCGTCTACGGACACCAATGGCGCTCGTGGCCCGACTACGAGGGAGGCACCATCGACCAAATCAAGATGGTGCTCGACCAAATCAAGAACAACCCCAACTCGCGCCGCATGATTGTTTCGGCATGGAACGTGGCTGAGGTCAACAAGATGGCATTGCCACCCTGCCACACGATTTTCCAGTTCTACGTGGCCGACGGCAAGCTCTCGCTGCAGCTCTACCAGCGCTCAGCCGACACCTTCCTGGGCGTGCCCTTCAACATTGCCTCCTACGCCCTGCTCACGATGATGATGGCGCAGGTGTGCGGACTGCAGCCCGGCGAGTTCATCCACACCACCGGCGACACCCACCTCTACCTGAACCACCTGGAGCAGGCACGACTGCAGCTGACGCGCGAACCGCGACCACTGCCCACCATGCGCATCAACCCCGACGTGAAAGACCTCTTCGACTTCTGCTACGAAGACTTCCAATTAGAGAACTACAATCCCTGGCCACACATTAAAGCCGACGTAAGCGTATGATAGCAATGATTGCCGCAGTAGCCCGGAACCGAGCCATTGGCTACAAGAACAAACTGATATACTGGCTGCCTAACGACCTGAAGCGCTTCAAGCAGCTCACCACAGGCCACACCATACTGATGGGACTGAACACCTATCGCTCGCTGCCCAAGGGAGCGCTGCCCAACCGGCGCAACTGCGTGCTCACCACATCGGTACGGCAGCTGCCTGGCTGCGAGTGCTTCGCCACCTGGCAGGAGTTTCAGGACAGCTGCCAGCCCGACGAGCAAATCTACATCATCGGCGGAGCCAGCATCTATCGGCAGTTCATCGGCAAGGCCGACCGCCTATGCCTGACTGAAGTCTGCGACACGCCCGCAGAAGCCGACACCTTCTTCCCCGACTACAGCGACTGGAAAGAGGTGTGGCGCGAAGACCACGAGCCCGACGAGAAGCACCAGCAGGCCTACGCCTTCGTCGACTATGAGCGCGAAGCAGAACGCTAAGACACAGCAGCAACGCCGTCTCCCACTCTATTTCTCGCCGTCGATAAACTGAGTGACGGGCAGCTGGCGGACGAAAGCCGAATGGAACGAGATGATGCTCTCGCTGCGAGCCAGTCCTAAAGGCTGCAGCTTGTCGTGAATGATGTCGAGCATGTGGTGATTGTTCTTTGCATAGATTTTGATGAACATATCGAAATCGCCCGTCGTGTAGTGACACTCCACCACCTCGGGTATTTTCAACAGTTCCTCCACCACGGTGTCGAAAGTCTCGGGGTTCTTCAGGTTCAGCCCTATGTAGGCACAAGTCTCATAGCCTATCTTTTCCGGGTCGATAATGAACTGCGAACCTTTCAGCACACCCATCGCTGTAAGCTTCTGAATACGCTGATGAATAGCTGCTCCGCTCACACCACACAGGCGAGCCACCTCTAAGAAAGCAATACGCGCATCTGCAGCAATGAGCTTCAGAATTTGCTTGTCGAGTGCATCAAGTTGGTTAGTCATATTATTATAAAGTTTATTATTGATTAGAATCTGTTGCCGAGTAGTTTATTTTAAGGGCGCCGGCCTGCTGCAATGCCTGCTTCACGTCGGCCACGATGCCTAACGGAGCCTTGCAGTCGGCCTTAATGCTCACCGTCATGCGTCCCTGGTCTTCAGCCGACATGTGGTTGCGCTCATCCTCCACGTACTGCTGCACCTGCGCCACGTCGGCAATCTTGTCGTTCAGCTGCAGCTGCATCGTCGTGTCGCGAGTGCCCATCGGCGTCCCAATGTAGACAAAGCTCACTGCCGACTTATGGGTCAGCTTCTCAAGTTCCGTTCCCTGAGGCACCTCATAGCGCACCTTCAGCTCTACGTCGCGCATGTGGGTGACGAGCATAAAGAAGAACAGGACGGTGAAAATCAGGTCGGGCAGCGCCGCTGTGTTCAGTCCCGGTACGCTGTGCTGCTGTCGGTGCATCATACGGCGCTTCATGGCTGGCCTCCTTTCTCCGTAGGGACGTCTTCGCTGATGCGCTGCGGATAGACCAGTCCGATGACCTCACGCTCCTCCTGCGAGCACTGGTCGTAGGCATGTCCGAAGCTGTTGCGGGCCAGCTTGTCGCGCAGTTGCCGATAGCCTGCCACAATGGCGTTCTGCATCTGGAAGTAGGCGTCGTAGCTGGTGTGTCGGTCGGCCTGTATGCTAATTACGTGTCGGTCGCTCACCTGTCTGCGTCCCAGCAGATGCAGTTCTCTGATGCTCATCTCGGGCAGCTGGGCGTCGTTCTGCTCATTGGCCACGAAAGCCACCACGCGCGCAGTAAGCTGTTGGGGCGTCAGCTGTTCGCCATCCACCGTCAGTCGGTCGTCGGCATCGAGCTTCACCTCCAGCACGTTGCGCTCCTTCACCACCAGCTCCTTCACCTGCGTCTCGTCGGGTGCCGGCGGCAACTGGCGGGGCAGTCCCTTGTCGGTATCCATCGACGAGGTGACGAGGAAGAATATCAACAGCATGAACGAAATGTCGGCTGTCGATGTGGTATTCAGTTCGGGTATTTCCCTTCGCAGGCGCTGAAACATAACTTCTGTCTTTCTCCCCCTTTCCGCTGTTTATTTCAGTTTACGGCTCACCCCCGACATGCCAAAGCCAACTGCCACGGCAGCCAGCACTATCAGCACGATGGAGGTATTGATGAACATATCGCTCACGCGCAGCCAGAAGGCATCGTCAAACGGTTTGCCGTTGCTCATGAGCGGCGTAGCGTTGCCCGTCAGGTAGGTAAGGGCCAGCGTCAGCACCAGCACCAGCAGCGAAGCCCAGGCAATGAGTCGTGTAGGCACGCCATTGGTGGTGGCAGGCTGTCCCTTGCGCAGTCGAAGCCCACGCACCGTCGACCATGCTATCAGCCCTACAGCCAGCACCAGCAGCAGGTAAATAGCCCATAGCAACAGGTCTACATAGAAGGGGGCGTAGCTACTACTCATCGTTCCTTGAGCGCTTGAACTGTGTAATCGTGTCGAGCAACGTGACTGCCGACTCTTCCATCTGCGAAGTCAGATGCTCTATCTTCGACACAATGTAGTTATAGAACAGTTGCAGGATGACTGCAACCACAATACCGAAAATCGTCGTAATCAGGGCCACCTTCATGCCCGATGCCACAATCGTGGGGTTGATGTCGCCCAGCTCCTGAATCTGGTCGAACGCCATCACCATGCCAATCACCGTGCCCAGGAAGCCTAACGAGGGTGCCAGCGCGATGAACAGCTTTATCCACGAGCAACCCTTCTCCATGTTGGCCACCTGAACCGTGCCGTAGCTCATGATGCTACGCTCCACGTCGTCGATAGGCTCCTTGATGTGCATCAGCCCCTGATAGCACACAGAAGCCACAGGCCCGCGGGTGTTGCGGCACAGCTCCTTGGCACCTTCCACATCGCCCTGCTCCACCTTGGCATCAATATCCTTCAGCAGCTTCTTCGCATTAATCTCCGACAGGGTCAGATAGACAATGCGCTCAATGCAGAGCGTCAGACCCAGCACCAGCACAATGGCAACCAGCGACATGAATGCAGGATTGCCGTCGACAAACTTCGTCTTGAGCTGACTGTGCAGGCCAGGCGTCTCTTCTGCCATCAGCTCTGTAGGGTCTAACCCTTCCTCAGCCAGCATCTCTTCCACTGTCTGGTTATCGAGTGAGTCTTGAGCTACAATGGTTTGGCTAAACATCGTCAAACCCATAATTGCTATTGCGGCAATTAGTTTCTTCATATATACCTTATTAATATATAACTTGCGGTTCGTTTCGTTCGTAATTATAAAATGTCGCTGCAAAGGTACTGTTTTTTTTCATAATAGAGTGCTAAAGCTGTGAAAAGTTTTGTTAACGCAACCATCTTACAGCTCCGTATCAGGGCTTCACAGCTTTTGGCGTCCGGTTCTGTTTCTTGATTCTCATCACTGGCATGATATTGTTCAGCTTCTCAGGCAGGGAAATAATGAGTGCTTCGTCTGTTCGTTGGAAGTTCACCTTGCCGTAGCCCAGCAGTTCGACTGACTTGATGGCAGCCGTGTAGAGGGGAGAGTCGTTGGCCAGTGCCTTCACGCTGACGGTGCCGTTTTCGGGCCATGCCAAGGCTGCCACGTAAAGATACTTCTCCGTCTGGGTGAAGCGTATTTCCTCTGCGCCTGCCTTAGTGTACTCTCCGTCGTTGAACCCCTGTGCATTAATCTTGATGTCGGCATTGGCAATGGGCCCCTCACCGAAAATCTTCCAGGGACGGGTTTTCACAATGCCCTCGCTATTGACCTTCATCCATGCTCCAAACTCCTTCATGATGGCAAGCTCCTTCTCGTCGGGCGTGCCGTCGGCTCTCAGTGGCACTGACAGCAACATATTGCCGTTCTTGCTTACAATATCGACGAGCAGTTTGGCTACGGTGGCAGCGCTCTTGTAGCCATTGCGCTCATACACCGCCTGATTGTAGTGCCAGTCGCCGAGGCAGTTGCAGCACTGCCAAGGGCGCTCCATGATCTTGTTGGGGGCGCCGCGTTCCACGTCCCACACAAGGGCGTCCTTCATGTCTTCCTCCAGTATCTTGCCAAACACCACTGCCTGGTTCTTTCCTTTGTGCAGGGAGGCACTGTGATTATACATGTGCGCCGTAATCTTCATGCCGGCATCGCTGATGGGGTAGAAGGGCAGCACCGTCACGTCAAAGTAGAGCAGGTCGGGATTGTAGCGGTTGATGGCGTCGAGGGTACGGTTGTAGAAATTCGTCACAAACTCCTGCGTAGGCTGAGCTGCACCGTTCTGCCAGCCCCATTGGCTGTGGATGGCTCCGTTGTCCCAAGTGCGTTCAGAGAAGTCGTGGTCTTGTCGGTAGAGCTTCTGCGGGTCAAGTCCCTTCCACCACTTCTCCGTTCCGTCAGCATTGGGCTTGTAGCCGTCCTCCTTCGTTAGCCATCCGTCATACTTCACTCCCCGTTTCTCACCCTTCAGGTCGAAGCGGCGCGAAGGCTCATACCACGTCCACGCATGGTCAGCATGGAACGAGATGCCAAAGGGTAGTCCGGCCTTCTTTGCTGCCTTGGCCCATCCGTCGAGGATGTCCTTGTGCGGGCCTATGTCCTGAGCGTTCCACTCTTGGTATTTCGAGTCCCAGAGGTCAAAATTGTCATGATGATTGCCCAGTGCAAAGAAATACTGGGCGCCGCATTCCTCCTTGTAGAACCTCACCAGCTCTTCAGGATGCCAGTTCTCGGCCTTGAAGAGCGGCAGGATGTCCTTAAACCCCACCTCGGAGGGGTGGCCATAGTGCTTACGGTGATAGTTGTACTTTGCAGTTCCCTCCATATACATCTCACGGGCCATCCAGTCGCCGCTGCCCTCCACGCATTGTGGCCCCCAATGGGCCCAAATGCCGAACTTGGCATCGCGGAACCACTCAGGCACCTCGTAGGTGCGCAGCGACTCCCAGTCGGGAGTAAACTGTCCCGTAGCCATTGGCTCGTCGTTTTCCAGGACGGGAATTTTATAGTCCTGTGACTTCACTTCCATTGATGCCAGCAGCATCAATGCCACGCATGCTGTTTCTATTCTCTTCATCATAATGCTGCAAAATTACAAAAAATCGGCTTAATTCTTCCATTTTGCAAAAGAATATATGTTATTTAGGTTGAAAAGTTGGTCCTAACCACTTATTTCTGAGTAAAATTGAGTAATTTTGTCACCCAAATGAAGTGTAAATAGCTTGAAGATTTCAGAGAACATACTATCATGGAGCAATTTGAAGAACGACTAAACCAGGACTTGCATCAGTTCCTTCTGTCCATGAAGGAGGTAGACGAGCGTCTGCCGGAATGTCCAGATGTTGAACAGAAGTGGGAAGAGATAGCCAAGGCCTACATCCCCGACGGTATCAGGGAGTTTCAGGACTTCCCTTCTGCCTCCCTCGGCTGGATGATGTATATCGGCATGGCTGTGGCTAAGTTTTGGGATACCGAATGGGACATCTACTCGAAGATTGACGACCTCTATGCCTACATGAGAGACAAGAGAGGCTATGACAGCATGGATGAATATATCCGCGAAGATGTGCTGTTGCTCAGAGGCGTTGACTTTACAAGTTTGGAGAAGCTGGTAGGTGAATGTGCCTCGCGCGTCAATAACATACTTCGTCACCAGCTTATCGAGCCTGGAACCAAAGAGGCCTTCAACGCCTACGTTTCCTGTCTGCATCAGCTCTACCTATTTGGAGCTGCTATGCAGCTGAGCAGGATGGGCTATCACATGACAAAGATGGGTTAAGAGGTTAGCTGTTTATAAATTCACGAAAGAAACATGAAGATAATCGACGATCAACTTATCAATGGTGTGGTGGAGCAAGCCAAGCAATCACCACGACTGAGGATGAATTACAATTTTCACGAGAGTCTGGATGAGAAATGCCATCGTTTCCTCAATTGTCTGGAGCCCGGCACTCAGATAGCAGTCCATCACCACCCCACAAAAGCCGAGACCTTTGTAATTTTGAAGGGGAAGGTCAGAGTGACCACCTACAATGATGAAGGTGAGATTCTGGAGTCATGCGTTATCAGTCATGATAGCGGCACCTATGGCGTTGACATTCCCAAGAATGTATGGCATGGTCTTGAATGCCTGGAACCCAGCGTCCTGTTGGAGTGCAAAGAGGGACCATTTGTTGAGCATGAAGTGGATGGAATCTTAGAGATAAAGAAGAAAGGATGACCGATGGCTTGGAAACATAAATATCGCTGTAAGGTTTGCGGATACGAGGCCGAGGTGTATGAGGGACGGGGGCTGTTCCGCCAGCAGATAACGGCGATGTGTTGCCCAGATTGCAAGACCATCCAAAACATCGTGGTTGGTGGCATCATTGCCGATGTAGCTCCATCGTATCGAAGTGAGGTAGGTAGGCTATGCCTGAACTGTGGCAGCGACCACATAAGGATATGGGACATGAAGACCTGCCCTAAATGCCAAGGCATAATGAACGATACCGGAGAAAAGGAGTTTTGGACATGAAGAGGATTATCAGAGAAGCGAGGCCGGCAGACATGGCCGAAATTATGAAAGTCATTGCTGCCGCAAAGGCCATCATGCGGCAGTCGGGCAATATGCACCAATGGGGAGAGGGCTATCCGTCAGAGAACGTCATCACTTCAGACATGGAGAAAGGCGGCGGCTTCGTCGTCGCAGATGAGGATAAGATTGTAGGCTACTTCGCTTTCCTGCCATCGCCAGAACCCACCTACGCCAACATCTATGAAGGCGAGTGGATTGACGACGCCCTGCCCTATCACGTAGTCCACCGCATAGCCAGCTATCCCGACGCACACGGTATATTCAGTAGCATCATGGCCTTCTGCCGCTCGCACGACAGAAACATCCGCATTGACACCCATCGCGACAACACCATCATGCAGCACAACATCGCCAAGCATGGCTTCGCCTATTGCGGCATTATCTATCTGGCTGATGCCGATGCGTCCCGCCCGGAGCAACGCTTGCCCCAGCTGGAAAGGCTGGCATATCAAAAACTATTTTGAAGTCATTCTGGCACCCCAATGATGCTACCATGTTGGGACGCAGTATTGAAATCGGGGGAAATCTGGTCGAGCGAACTCCTTCAAGGTCTGCCAGACATCAAAAAAACCGTTCCCCTCTGTGTCGGTTTACAAGCGGAGAGAGCGAGATTCGAACTCGCGAACCGGTTTTGCCGGTCACACGCTTTCCAGGCGTGCCTCTTCAGCCACTCGAGCATCTCTCCTTTTTCTGACGGTTTGCGCCGTCGTTCGGGTAAGCGGGTGCAAAGATAGTAATTTTTGCCGACGCTCTGCGCGCTCGGCGCTTTTTTTTATATTTCTTTATAATTTCACGCCAAACACACGCGATACGTTGGCCGTGGTCTGACGGGCCACTTCGTCGGGGCTCACGCCATAGGCTTCAGCCATACGCTGCAGCACATAGGCCACAAACGAGGGTTCGTTGCGCTGACCCCGCATGGGCACGGGAGCCATATAGGGGCTGTCGGTCTCGAGCACAACGCGCTCTAACGGCACCGCAGCGGGAAGTACCTCGGGCAGATGCGACTTCTTGAAAGTAAGCACACCGCCCACGCCCAGCACGAAACGCTCGAACTGAAGCAGCTCGTGCGCTTCCTGCTCGTTGCCGGTGAAGCAATGGAACACGCCGCCGGGCAAATCGTCGGCATAACGCCGCAGGATGTGCACCAGCTCGTTCTGCGCTTTTCTGCAGTGTATCATCAGCGGCAGGCGCGTCTCTACCGACCACTTGACCTGCTGCTCGAAGGCCTCGAGCTGCTCCTGCTCGTACTCCCGACTCCAGTAGAAGTCGAGCCCTACCTCGCCGATGGCTATGGGACGGGAGCTGGTTTGGGCAAGCAGGGGCTTGATGGCGCTGAGCTGCTGCTGCCAGTCGGCACGCACCTCCTCGGGGTGCAGGCCCAGCATGGGGTAAGCATAGCCGGGATAGCGCTTGCAGACAGCAGTCACAGTATGACACGACTCCAGATGGATAGCCGGCAGAAACACTGCTGCCACTCCTGCCTGCCGGGCGCGCGACACTACGGCATCGAGGTCGCCGGCGAACTCCTCGCCGTCGAGGTGCGTATGGGTGTCAATGAACTTACTTGTCACGATGCATCATTTCGTTGGTGTATGCCCGCAGATACTGCTTACGCTCGTCGCTGACGGAAACCTTGTCGAGATAGCTCAGGGCGCGGGCGAAGTAGTAGTTGATTTTCTCTTCGCACAGCTGGCGAATGCCAATCTCGTCGTAAAGACGCGTGACGGCAGCCACCTTCTCCTGGCGGTCGAACTCCTTGGCATCTATCCACTTCATCAGCTCGGCACGCTGCGCTGCATTGGCTCGGTTGACGGCATTGATCAGCATATAGGTTTTCTTGTTCGAGGTGATGTCGCCGCCAATGGCTTTGCCAAACACCTCGGGGTTGCCATACACATCGAGCAGGTCGTCCTGCAGCTGGAAGGCCAACCCTAACTGCTCGCCAAACTTATAGAGGTTCTGCGCATCGTCAGCAGAGGCGTCGGCCAGGATTGCACCGATTTTCAGGGCGCAGGCCAGCAGGACGGAGGTCTTCAGGCGTATCATCTCGATATACTCTTGCTCGGTGACGTCGTTGCGCGTCTCGAAATCCATGTCGTATTGCTGTCCCTCACCTATCTCGAGTGCCGTTTCGGTGAAGAGTTCGAGCACGGCAGGCAGGTGCTTGGCGTCGCATTGCTGCATGCGCTGATAGGCCAGCACCAGCATCGAGTCGCCCGAAAGGATGGCCGTGTTGGCATCCCACTTCTTGTGAACAGTCTGATGACCGCGACGCAAGTCGGCATTGTCCATCAGGTCGTCGTGCAGCAACGTGTAATTATGGTAGGTTTCCAGTCCCAGTGCCTGCATCAGTATCTGCTCGGGGTTGTCCTTGTAGAGGTTGTAGCCCAGCAACATGAGCACGGGGCGAATGCGCTTGCCGCCTAAGGAGAGCACATACTGAACAGGCTCATAGAGCGACTTCGGTTGACGATTGTAGGGAAGCGCATCGAGTGCAGCATTCACTTGGTGGAGGATTTCTTCTGAGTTATACATAATCTATTCCGGTTTAATTGTTTTCTAAAGTTTAAAGAAGATGGGTATGCACACCTTGGTGCGGCAAGGCTTGTCGTTCTGCACGCCAGCGGTCCAGCGAGGCATCATCTGCAGCACACGCATAGCCTCACGATCGCACAGGGGGCTCACCGACTTGACGATTTTAAAGTTGGTCAGCGAACCGTCTTTCTCAACGATGAACTCGGCCACTACCCTGCCCTGCTGATTGGCTTCCCTCGCTGCTGTGGGGTATTTCAGGTTGCGGGTGAGCCACTTCATGAGTTCCAGTGGCCCGCCGGGAAACTGCGGAAGGTCTTCCACGACGCGAAAGTTCAGCGGGTCGTCGTTCATGTCCTTCACCTCGGGCTCCTCCTCTTTCTGAAGCTCTTCGTCCTCTACCGAAGGCAGGTCGTCGCCCAAGTCGCTCTCCACCTGTTCCTCTTCCCGCTGTTCGGCAGGCTCTTCCTCGGCAATTTTCAGCTTGGTAGTGGGGGGCGGCTCCACCTCGGGAGCCAGCTCGATCATGTCCTTCTGGTGCATAATGGGGGCTAGCTCCGAGTCTTGCGACAGCTGCGCCAGCAAATCGGGGTCGTCGAGCGGGTCGTCGGGCTCTACGGTATATTCAAAACCCACAAAGAGGCAGGCCAGCACCACCACCAGTCCCAAAAGGAACCGCTGAGTGCGTCCCGACTCCAAGTCGGCTTTCGATGTCTTCTTCACTTCCATTGCGGGTGCAAAGGTAGCAAAAAGTTAGGAGTTTGGAGCGAGTAGTGAGAAGTAATATGCAAAGAATTAAGAAATATTTTGGGTTCATCGTGCTTTTCATGAATAATAATTGCTACCTTTGCAGCGTTATTAGAAAAAGATGATGAATAGAGTCGCACTCATAGTCCTCTCTCTGTGTTTCGCCATGCGGGCCATGGCGCAAGAGAGCCAGACCGCATTCAACTTCCTGCGTTTGCCGGTGAGTGCCCATGTGGCAGCACTGGGCGGCGACAACATCACCCTGAATGAAGACGATGCCACGCTGGTGTTCCATAATCCTGCATTAATAAATAATGTGACAGACCGCACGCTGAACCTGAACATGATGACCTACATGAAGGGAACGGTGACGGCCAGCGCATCGTTTACCCGCATGGCCGGCGAACACGGCACATGGGCTGTCAGCGGGCGATACATGGACTACGGCTCGATGAAGGAAACAACCTACACCGGCGAGCAGACCGGCGAGTTCTCGGCCCGCGACATGGCTGTGGCAGGAACCTTCGCCTATGCACTGAGCAACCACTTCACAGGCGGCATCACGGCAAAGTTCGTAGCCAGCTATATCGGGAACTACAACTCGATTGCTGCTGCCATCGACTTGGGGCTGAACTACTTCGATGCTAATTCTAAATGGAGCATTTCGGCAGTGGCCCGAAACCTGGGCGGACAGCTCACGGCCTACGAAGACGACTTCGAACGCATGCCGCTCGACCTGCAGCTGGGTATCAGCAAGCGGCTCATCGGTTCGCCCCTGCGCTTCTCGGCAACACTCATCCGACTGAACGACTGGGAATATGGCATTGGAAAGCACCTCGTCATTGGCGCCGACCTCATCCTGAGCCCGCAATTCTACCTGTCGGCAGGCTACAACGGACTGCGTGCCAGCCAAATGAAAATCAGCGAAGACGACGAAGGGGGCAGCAGCCACGGTGCCGGCCTTTCGTTCGGCGGCGGACTGCAACTGGAACGTCTGAAGCTGCACGTTGCCTATGCCAAGTACCACGTCAGCGCATCCTCCTTGCTCATTAATTTCTCCTATACATTATGAAAAAGATTACTATCGCCATTGACGGCCACTCATCCTGTGGCAAAAGCACCATGGCCAAAGACCTGGCCCGTCGCGTGGGCTACATCTATGTAGACACCGGCGCCATGTATCGCAGCGTTACGCTCTATGCCCTGCGCAACAACCTTTTCAATGAAGACGGAAGCATCAAGACCGACGAGCTGCAACGGCAGATGCCCGACATACACATCTCATTCCGACTCAACGAAGAGACAGGACGCCCTGACACGTACCTGAACGATGAGTGCGTGGAACGAGACATTCGCAGCATCGAGGTGAGCAACCACGTCAGCCCCATTGCTGCCCTACCCTTCGTGCGCGAAGCACTCGTTGCCCAGCAGCAACAGATGGGCAAGGACAAAGGTGTGGTCATGGACGGACGCGACATCGGCACCGTGGTCTTCCCCGATGCCGAACTGAAGATTTTCGTCACCGCCAGTGCCCAGGTACGTGCCCAGCGCCGCTACGACGAACTGAAGCAGAAGGGCATGCCTGCCGACTTCGACGAAATCCTGAAGAACGTGGAAGAGCGCGACTACATCGACTCCCACCGCGAGACGTCGCCCCTGCGCAAGGCCGACGACGCGCTGCTGCTCGACAACAGCCACATGACCATCGACGAGCAGAACGAGTGGCTCATGCAGCAGTTCATTTGTAAAGCAGAGTTGGCATAATAGCCGACCGGACGCAAAAAAACTATAAAAACGTGCCCGCTATCTGCTTGGTTTCCACTCTTTTTAGTACCTTTGCAACTCAGAACAACAGTAAACATTTTTAATTATACATTACATCATGACTATCAACGAATTCAACTTTGCCGGTAAGAAGGCAATCGTGCGCGTTGACTTCAACGTGCCCCTCGACGAGAATGGTAAAATTACTGACGACACCCGCATCCGCGGCGCTCTGCCCACCCTGAAGAAGATCCTGGCCGATGGCGGTGCTACCATCATCATGAGCCACATGGGCAAGCCCAAGGGCAAGGTGAACCCCAAGCTGTCGCTCGGACAGATTCGCGAGGCTGTAGAGAAGGCCCTCGGCGTTCCCGTAGCTTTCGCTCCCGACTGCGCCAAGGCTGCCGACGCTGCCAAGGCCCTGAAGATGGGCGAGGCCCTGCTGCTCGAGAACCTGCGCTACTATCCTGAGGAAGAGGGCAAGCCCGTGGGCGTTGAGAAGGGTACTCCCGAATACGACGAGGCCAAGAAGGCCATGAAGGCATCGCAGAAGGAGTTTGCCAAGACGCTGGCTTCGTATGCCGACTGCTACGTGATGGATGCCTTCGGCACCGCTCACCGCAAGCACGCCTCTACGGCCGTTATCGCCGACTACTTCGATGCCGACAACAAGATGCTGGGCCTGCTCATGGAGAAGGAAGTGCAGGCTGTCGACAACGTGCTCTCTAACATCAAGCGCCCCTTCGTGGCTATCATGGGTGGCTCTAAGGTTTCGTCGAAGATTGGTATCATCGAGAACCTGCTGGGCAAGGTCGACAAGCTCATTCTCTGTGGCGGTATGACCTACACCTTCGCCAAGGCTCATGGCGGCGAGATCGGTGAGTCAATCGTTGAGCTCGACAAGCTCGACGTGGCTCTGGGCGTTGAGGAGCTGGCCAAGAAGAACGGCGTTGAGCTGGTTCTGGGCAGCGACTGCACTGCAACGAACGGCCTCGACTTCGGTACGATGACCGTGAAGCCCGGTTCTGAAATCATCACCTGCCCCGCAACGAAGGTTCCCGCCGGCTTCGAGGGCGTTGATGCCGGTCCTGAGAGCCAGAAGGCATTTGCCGAGGCCATCAAGGGTGCCAAGACTATTCTGTGGAACGGTCCTGCCGGTGTGTTCGAGTGCGATGACTTCACTGCTGGTAGCCGTGCTATCGGTGAGGCTATTGCCAAGGCTACGGCTGAGGGTGCCTTCTCGCTGATTGGCGGTGGCGACTCTGTGGCTTGCGTCAACAAGTTCGGCCTGGCCGACAAGGTGAGCTACATCTCGACTGGCGGTGGTGCTCTGCTCGAGGCCATCGAGGGCAAGGTGCTCCCCGGTGTGGCTGCCATCAAGGGCGAGTAATCACACATCAGCATATCGCATAAAGCAAGCGGTCTTCCTAACGCAGGGAGGCCGCTTTTTTGTGTTAACAACTAAAAAGCAGAAGCCGAGAAACTAAACATAAACGTTAAAAAAGGACGGGAATGACCGACTTCGCAAAGACGTTTTCTTGCATTCATGCACTCTTTTGCCTAATTTTGCAGCAAAACAACGAGCAACATGAAGAAGGAAACGAAAGAGATGAAGCCGCTGACGCGAGGCGAATCGGAACTGATGAACCTGCTGTGGGACCACTCACAAGGCCTCACCGTGAAGCAACTGGTGGAACAGTATCCTGAACCGCAACCGGCCTACACTACGGTAGGCACTTTCCTCAAGATACTCGAAGCCAAGGGCTTCGTAGAGCATCGGCGCCTGGGAGGCAACGGACGTACCTTCGTCTACTCACCGCTGCTGACGCGTGAGCGATACGTCACGCAAGTGTTAGACGACGTAAAAGAAAACATCTTCGGCAGTTCCGTCAAGAAGATGCTCTCCTTCTTCGTACAGCACGAAGACATCGACGAAGCCGAACTGGCCGAAATACTCCAAATGATCAATAACAACGACCAAGCGCAATGATGTACTACGCCCTGAAATCAGCCCTGCTGCTCACGCTGCTCTATGGCGGTTTTGCTACGCTGTTGAGCCGTGAGACGTTCCACAGGTTCAACCGCCTCCTGCTGCTGGCCGTCGTGCTACTGTCGCTGCTGCTGCCTGCCGTGCACCTCACGACAGAGAAGCCCTCGCCCATCGTGCTGGAGCAATACTGGGAAGACCATACAGCCTACTACTCAATAACTACTACTGACAACACCGTGACTCAGGAGGATTTGAACATCTCTGGCGCGCCGAGCGCCGAGGCCCTGCCGCCAACGCCAACGCCAGAGATGTCAAACTTCCTCCGGCAGAAAGACTTTTGGAATGCTATATATATAATAGGTGTGGTCGTCGCCTTGCTTCGCTTCGTGTGGCGAAGCGTCATGCTGGCTCGCAGTTTGCGGGGAGGCATGCGCCTGGACGACGGACAGGGAAACACCATCATCGTGAAAGGAGGAGATTTTCCACCCTTCAGCTTCATGCACAACATCGTCATCAGCGTGAACGACTACGAGCACCACCGTCAGCCCATTCTCACCCACGAGCAGGCTCACGCCCGTTTAGGTCATTCGTGGGACCTTGTGCTGCTCGAAGTGGTGCAGGTGATACAATGGTTCAACCCCTTCGCATGGATGCTGGGCCGCGAACTGAAGTCCATTCACGAATATGAGGCCGACGAGGCCGTCATCAACCAAGGCATCGATGCAAAACAATATCAACAACTACTTGTGATTAAGGCCGTGGGAAACCGTCTGCAGCCGTTTGCCAACACCCTTAATCGCGGTTCACTCAAACAAAGAATCAATATGATGCAACAACAGAAATCCAACCGATGGCGCATGCTGCGTGCTGCATTCGTCATCCCCGTAGCCACGCTGGCTCTCGCGGCGTTTGCCACCCCTGAAGCAACTTCAGAAAACCTGACACAGACTGTAGCCCAAGACGACGACAAGGCCGACGGCATGGTGTTAGTGGAATACAAAGCCCACGACAAGTGGGGCAAAGGCTATCGCGACTACTACCGCGTTCACCTGCCACAGGGTGTGTGGGTAGAAAACAACGGAGCCTCGCACATCGAGGAGCAGTGCTTCACCTATGCCTTCGACAACACCCAGAATGCGAAAGTGAACAACAAGGCTATCATGATGCTCAACGGCGTGCCCTTCGACCAGAACAGCCTGCCGAAACTGAAGAGCAGCGAGCTCAAGAAGATTGAAATCAAACTGGGCGAACGTGCCACCGTCGACGTTCGCGGGCAGAGTAAAAACATCACTGTCCAAGGAAAGCAAACCACGGTGAACCTCATCACCACGCCCGTCACCATTCCTGCAGGCATAGAAGGAAACGTGCCCCGCGTGCAGACGCTGCTGCTGCCCGGCAAGGGAGAGCTCTACATCAAGAACGGCAAGGCTGAGCCTGGCGACTGGATGCACTGCTCCATCACCGACTGGGAGCCTACGTCCTACGGCTACAGCGTGCGCAACGAGTTCGAGAAAAGCAAGACGAAGCCTGGCTTCAAGTGCTACATCTACGCCAGCACCGAGACCCAGCAGAAGGACATCAGCCGTGCCGAGGCCCTGATGCGCGAGCTGGGCATTACGAACTACGAGGTGGTACGCGGGCTGCCCAAGAAGCACTACACCGACAGCGAGCTGCGCCAATGGGCACAGGCCCAGAAGGCGAAAGGCACTGCCTACAGCAGACTCTTCGACGCAATGGCTCCCAACCACATGGACTGTGCCGACGTTCGCAGGCAGTGGCACATCGTCAAAGCAGTCTACGGGAAGTAGAGAAAAGGTTTGCAAACATTTAGTAAAAGTTAGTAAACTATACGTTCGAACACTCCTGAAGGCAGCAGCGAATGCTCCCTTCAGGCTTATGTGTACGAATCACCATACAGAAAGTGGCGCTTTGAGCATCTTCAAGTGCCGTTTGAAGCACCCTCAAGTGCCGTTTGAAGCACCCTCAAGTGCCACTTGAACATCCCTCAAGTGCCGTTTGAAGCATCGGAAAGTGCCGCTTTGAGCACCGGAAAGTGCCGCTTTGAGCATAGAAAAGTGCCGCCTTTTGCAGTGAAAAGCGGCACTTTTATGTTGTCGATGTCCATTGAGCCCTTTCGAGGGGGCGAAGACAGGGATTACTCCTTGAGCAAGTCGGGACGCAGGCGGCGCGTACGCTCCATCGCCTGTTCCAACTCCCAGTTGCGTATCTTGGCCTCGTTGCCGCTGAGCAAGATGTCAGGCACCTTCCATCCTTTATAGTCGGCAGGGCGAGTATAAATGGGCGCTGCCAGCAGGTCGTCCTGGAAACAATCACTCAGCGCGCTCTGCTCGTCGCCAATCACCCCCGGCACCACGCGAACAACGGCGTCGGCAATCATGGCCGCCACCAGTTCGCCACCCGTCAACACGAAGTCGCCGATGGAGATTTCGCGCGTAATAAGATGGTCGCGCACGCGCTGGTCAATACCTTTGTAATGGCCCGCAAGAATGATGAGGTTGCCCTTCAGAGAGAGTTCATTGGCCATGTGCTGGTCGAAGCGCTCGCCGTCGGGCGAGGTGAAAATCACCTCGTCGTAGTCGCGCTCTGCCTTCAGGGCGCTGATGCAACGGTCGATAGGCTCGCACTGCATGACCATTCCGGCAGAGCCGCCGTAAGGATAGTCGTCCACGCGGCGCCACTTGTCGAGCGTGTAGTCGCGCAGGTTGTGCAGGCGTATTTCGGCCAGTCCCTTCTTCTCGGCACGGGCCAGAATCGACTCGTGGACGAAGCCCTCGAGCATCTCAGGCAGTACGGTGATAATATCTATTCGCATAAGTATTGCTTTATTTTTTCAATGTTACGTTCGCCCATACTACGTCCTAATTCGTAGACACGCTTCATCTCGTCGGCATCGTGCGAGATGTGGCCGATGGGGATGGGACCATCGGGGCGTATGACGAGGCAGCGGCCTTGTCGTTCGGCCTCAGCCACATAAGCCAGCTGACGGTTGTACATCAGATGGCGGTTGTCCATAGCCTTCAACATCAGCGGATACTTGCGCAGCACCACCCGCATAAGCGGCATCAAGCGGTTGGGTTCCTTCTGGTAACCCAGCGGTTGGGTCAGGATGACGACGTTGCGCTCGTAGCCCTGACGCTCGAAGTACTCCAGTGGAATGCTGTCGGCCACACCTCCGTCAAGCAGCTTGTAGCCTTCCAGCTCGACCACCCGCGAGGCCAGGGGCATCGAGGCCGAGGCACGAATCCAGTCGTAGGTCAGCGAGTCAGACTTGACGAGCCGCTTGTAGACCGCTTCGCCCGTTTCAACATTGGTGCATACGGCCACAAACTCCATCGGGTTCTGCTCGAAGGCAGCATCGTCGAAGCGGTCGTACTCCCTGGGCACCACATGGTAGGCAAACTCAGCATTGAAGTAGTCGCCCGAGGTGAGCAGCGAACGCAGTCCGCTATATCTTGGGTCGCGGGCAAAGCGCATGTTGTAGCGAATAGCCCTTCCCGGCTGGCGCGACTTGTAGTTGCACCCGAAGGCAGCACCCGCCGAAACGCCCACGATACCATCGGGCCACACCTCGTGTTCCATCATCACATCGGTGATGCCCGCAGTAAAGAGCCCTCGCATGGCTCCCCCTTCAAGTACCAGTCCACGCTTCATCGTCGCTTATTGCTTTGAAGGCAAAAGTCCCAAATCTCCATGGGAGAAATGGGACTTCTGTTGTTTGTTTGGAATAAATTATTTGTTTGTTGTTACCTTCTTTTCTTAGGCTTCTGCTTCAGGTATTACAGAAACGACGCTCCTGTCGCGCTTGCCCTTGTGGAAGTTCACTGTGCCGTCGATGAGAGCATACAGAGTGTCATCCTTACCAATAGCAACGCCGTTACCGGGATTGTGCTTCGTGCCGCGCTGGCGAACGATGATGTTGCCGGCCTGCACCTTCTGGCCACCCCAGATTTTCACGCCAAGTCGCTGAGCTGCGCTCTCGCGACCGTTCTTAGAACTACCTACACCTTTTTTATGTGCCATAATGTTGTTCCTCCTACGTTTTTAAGCGACTACTTGCTTGATTACTACTTCCGTGAACTGTTCGCGGTGTCCGTTCTTCTTGCGATAGTCCTTGCGGCGCTTCATCTTGAAGACAATCACCTTGTCGCCCTTAACGAGCGGGTTCACAACTTCTACTACAACCTTTGCACCTTCTACGGTGGGTGCGCCTACCTTGACAGCGCCGTCGGCATCTACGAGCAGCACTTTGTCAAATTCAACAGTCTTGCCGGCTTCCACGTCCTTGATGTGGTGAACGAAGAGCTTCTTGCCCTCCTCTACCTTGAACTGCTGACCCTGAATTTCTACAATTGCGTACATTTAATTTGTTTGTATTTAGGGGTTTTTCCGCCAGGCGGTGTGCGTTCGCACACACTTGTTTCTGCCCACACGGACTCTATTCGGGCTGCAAAGGTACTACTTTTTTGTGAGCTAAGCGTTGCCTCAGCCTCTTTTTCTGCCAATTCTTAGCGTTTTTTAACGACTGAAGCCCCATAAAAGAAGCGCAACAGACATCTGCATGTGCCTGTTGCGCTATCTTTGAGCGGAATACGGGACTCGAACCCGCGACCCTCGGCTTGGGAAGCCAATGCTCTACCAACTGAGCTAATTCCGCATTACCACTAATACAAAAAGAGGGGAATCTCCTTCCCCAATCTCCTGCTGAGCCGACACCCGGACTCGAACCGGGGACCTACGCATTACGAATGCGTTGCTCTACCAACTGAGCCATGTCGGCCTTCCCTTTGAAAGTACACCCGCAGGGGTTCGAACCCTGGACACCCTGATTAAGAGTCAGGTGCTCTACCAACTGAGCTACGGGTGCATCATCGTGTACCTATGACTTAGCATGCTTTTCCTCCGAAAGTACACCCGCAGGGGCTCGAACCCTGGACACCCTGATTAAGAGTCAGGTGCTCTACCAACTGAGCTACGGGTGCATGCTTTGTCGTTTTGCGGGTGCAAAGGTACTCACTTTATTTGAAACGGCCAAACTTTTCGGCAGATTTCTTTGAAAAAAGTGGTATTTAGCCCCCAAACAAAGGATTAAAGCGCTCTATCGGGTGGCTCTGAAGCCCTCTAAGTTCTCATAACGGCGCTTCATCATGCGCTGATAGATGTTGCGAAGCCACCAGGGATGAGCCAAAGTGAGCAGCAGTCCGAGGCTTGCCAACACGATATAAGCCGTTCGTTCGTTGAAGGCAAAAATCAGAATCGTCACCAACACAATGGGCAGGAACATGGCCACCAGCTCCAATATCAGCTGCCAGCCGCTTTCAATGTTGCCCTTTCCAGTCAGTTTCTGGTCGAGAGGCATCGTCTGCTTATTGCTGATAGCAAGCTGGAACATGATAAAATAGAGCAACCCGCTCGACAGGAACATATAGGCCAGCACCATCAGTATGGAGAACTTACCCTCGATGATGGCCGGCAGCATGAGCAGGCATGGCAGCAGCAGGATGGCGCAATGGAAATAATACTTGGCATGGAGCAGCGAAAGGATGTTCTCACGATGCACCATCAGCAAGTCGATATAGTTGCCTTCCGGCCCCATCACCTTGACCAAGCTCGTAATGCCATATATAGCAAAACAATAGAAGCACCAGAAGTTGGCGTTCATCATGCCATCGTAAATAGGGGTATAGGCAATGAGCAGCGTAAAGACAACGATGATGCACACACTGGTCCAGAAACGCATGCGCATGGCCTTGTTGCGCATCAGCGACTTGATTTCCAGCTTCAGGTACTCGCCTGTCTGTCCGAAACGGTCGAGGAAGGAGAACTGATAGACGTGATTGATGGCCTTCGGCTTCTTCTCCTGGCCCGACACTTCCTCATAGACATAGGCAAACTGCATCTTGCGATTGACGAAGAACATGGCAACCAGCAGCAGCAAGGTAGCAGGAAGCATCCACCAGCCTGTGCGCATAATAGCAATCAACTTCTCCGTAAACCGTTCGAAGAGGTCACCGTTCCAGTCAATGAGCAACGGAATGAAGACGGAACCATAGACCACGAGCGGCAGGAACCACCACAGCATGCTGCGGCCCAACAGCGTGCGCACCAGCAGATAGAACTGACTATTGGCCATGAGCAACAGCTGGCAGACGACGACAATCGACAATGCCATCAGGAAGCTGCCCCCGCCGGCCCACACCACAATGGCATAAGGAATGAAGAAGCACAGCCAAAGCCAGTTGTAAGAGCTGAGCAGCGACGACACCAAAAAGGTTTCTATCACCGAATTGCGCGGCAACGGCAGCAGCATGTATGGCTTTGCCAGCACGTCAGGGGTCTGCTGCACCATGAAACGAAGAAAGAAATCAATCATGAGCACGTAGGGCATCAAGCCTGCAATAAACGTAGGCTCATCCATTTCGTGGGCAGCAATGAAGCCAAACATGGTTCCAAAGGCCAACAAATAGATAACAAAGATGCCTGCGCCAATGCCCATGAGCACCTTGGCCACCATGCCCTGCTCGAAGGCAGGACTGCGCCGATAGGACAGATTGTTGTTATGGCGTAAAAGCCGGAATAGCTGTATGCGGTTCATCTCAAATCAATTACTTCTGCCGTTGGATAGTCTTTCGAGTTAAAGGAGAACTCGCTGTCTGCAAGTTTCATATTCTTCAGGTTTGTAATCGTGAAGGTTGTCCACTTGGTTCCCTGCAGCATTTTCACCTCTGTAGGTGCATTGGTTTTCTTGCTGACGGTGATGAACATCTCACGCACCTTCTGCTTCTGGTTGGTAGCCGTCAGATGAACCACATGCGACGAAGCCGATGAGGTCATCGTATACTTGAATCCCTTCTTATACATATTAATAAAATTATAGGGATTGATGGCCTGCAGCTGGGCTTCGGTGGGAGTAGTCACGTTGACCTCGTTGTTTTTCTTCATGTAGGTCCACTGGGTCTTACCGTCGAACCACATCGTAGCCATGGGCACTGAGGCATGGAACTTGCGTCCCTTCACCGAAATAGTACCGCTGGTGTTGCCATACTGGGCACTGCTCATGGTGAACGAGGCCGTCACGCCGCTCTTTGAGCTCACGGCGGCGGCTGCTTTGTCGAGTACTTGCTTGGCTGTCTGGCCAAACGACAGTGCCGAGAAGAGCACTGCAGTTATGAGAACAACAATCTTTTTCATCTCTGTGTCAGTTTTATCGTAATGAGTTTAAAAGGTTTTCCAGACTTACTTCGTCTTGTATGAGCACTTCACGGGGCTTCGAGCCGTGGGCAGCGCCGACAATGCCGGCACGTTCCAACTGGTCCATGAGTCGGCCTGCACGGTTGTAGCCGATGCTATACTTGCGCTGAATGAGGCTCGTGCTTCCGCTCTGCGAGGTGACAATCAGCCGCGCAGCATCCTCGAACATGGGGTCGAGGTGAGTCATGTCGACGTCCTTCTCTACCCCACTCTCACCCTCTTCGATAGGCGGCTCGGGCAGTTCGAAGGGTTCTAGGTAGCCCTGCTGGGCAGCAATGAACTTATTAATGTCATCAACCTCGGGCGTATCGACAAAAGCACACTGCACACGGATAGGCTCGTTGCCCTGTAAGTAGAGCATGTCGCCGCGGCCTATGAGCTGCTGAGCCCCCATACGGTCGAGAATGGTTTTCGAGTCGATGCCCTGCGATACCTTGAAAGCAATACGAGCGGGGAAGTTTGCCTTAATGGTACCTGTAATGATATTGGTCGTAGGACGCTGTGTGGCAATAATCATGTGAATACCTACGGCACGTGCTTTCTGGGCGATGCGGGCAATAGGCAGTTCGATTTCCTTACCTGCCGTCATGATCAGGTCGCCATACTCATCAATCACCACGACAATGTATGGCATGAACTTGTGACCTTTCTCCGGGTTCAGCTTGCGGGCAATAAACTTCTTGTTGTAGTCTTTGATGTTACGCTCGCCGGCTGCCATGAGCAGTTCGTAGCGGGCATCCATCTCAACACAGAGCGACTGCAGCGTGCGCACCACCTTCGACGTGTCGGTAATGATGGGGTCGGCATTGTCGTCGGGCACCTTGGCCAGGAAGTGTTTGTCAATGCAGCGATAAATACTGAACTCCACCATCTTGGGGTCGACGAGCACGATTTTCAGCTCTGCAGGATGCTTCTTATATAATAAAGAGGTAAGGATGGCATTCAAGCCTACCGACTTTCCCTGTCCGGTAGCACCGGCAACAAGCAGGTGGGGAGCCTTGGCCAAATCGAACATGAACACCTCATTGGTAATGGTCTTACCCATAGCGCAAGGCAAGTCCATCGTCGTCTCCTGGAACTTCTTCGAGTCGAGCACGCTGCGCATCGAAACCACATTCTTCTTCGCATTAGGCACCTCGATACCTATCGTTCCGCGTCCGGGAATAGGTGCAATAATACGAATACCCTCGGCAGCAAGACTCAGCGCAATGTCGTCTTCCAGATTGCGTATCTTTGCAATGCGGACGCCCTGCGCCGGCGTGATTTCGTAGAGTGTAATGGTGGGGCCCACCGTCGCCTTGATGCTCGATATTTCGACACCGAACGTGCGCAGCACCTCCACGATACGGTTCTTGTTCTTCGTCTGTTCCTCCATATCGATGTAAGGCTTTCCGTCGTCTTCGTACGATCTCAGCAGGTCGAGCGTAGGATAGCGGTAGTTCTCCAGGTCACGCTTGGGGTCGTAAGGCTCCAGCATTTGGTCGCCCACTTCCACGAGATTACCCTGTGCCTTCTCCTCTTCCCCAGCCACTTCAATCTCCATACCCGGGTCTTCCGTGCCCTTTTTGGGCAAGGTCACCGTTGCCGAAGGAGTGTCGTCAGGCTCTTGGGCAGGTTCAACCACAAGCGGCTCATGCTCGAACTCCACCGTCTCCGTTACCGGGTCGTCGAACACCTGTATGGGTTCTTCCGTATCTTTTATCTGGTTCTCGTAGCTATCTGTCTCCGAGACTTTCTCCGTCGATGTGTCAATCACCTTGAACTTCACCTTATCCAAGAACCTCGAAGGATTCAGCACCTTACGAATGAAGTAGATGGTCTCGGCGCTTAGATAGGTCAGGAAGATGATGGCCGTAATAGCCAGGATAGCCAGCAGTCCCGGCGTTCCCACGTAGCCTTCAATCCATTGGCATACGGCCACTCCGTGGTCGCCACCTGGATTGTAGTGGCTGTCGATGAAGAGCGGCTGCAAGAACTTGGCCAGTGTCACCGACAACCATATCAGCACTACGGCCATGCCTAAGAACCACTTCAAAAGGTTAGTCCTGTAGGCACGCATCAGTCTCAAGGCCACAAGGAAGAGGAATACAGGGATGATGAAAGCAGGCAGGCCGAAGCACTGCTTCACAAAGAAATAGGCCGTGAAGGCTCCCAACGAACCGCAAAGGTTCTTGAATATCCTATTCTCATTGCCCAGTTCTCCTTCACGTAGGTCCTCGATGAAACTGACGTCAGCCTGTCCCGTACTGAAGAACGAGACAAACGAGAGCACCATGAATATGCCGATGGCAAAGAGCACGATGCCCAAAATGAAATTGACCTTCTCGTTGTGGAAAATATTTCTAAAGCCCAGCGTTTCGGCCAGTGAAGCCGAGCTGCTTTCTACCTTCTTTTTCTTGCTATTATTCTTTTTTGCCATTTCTTTTTTACGTAAATTCTGTGCAAAAGTAATAAAAATAATGTATTTTGGGCATCCTTGCCGGCGAAAAAAACGCTTTCCATGCAAAGAATTATGAAATATTTTGTATTTTTGCACCTTGATATGAAGAAAACCATCTACAACAAGTACGATAAGAAACTCATCGCGGCACTGCCCGTGGTTGCCTTCAATGGACGTATCGTGGTCGTGCTGTCGGCTCACGAAGCCGAAAGAGCCGTCGACTTCCTACTGTCGCAGCCTATCTTAGGACTCGACACAGAGACGCGTCCGGCGTTTCATCGCGGACAGCAGCACAAGGTAGCTCTGCTGCAGGTGGCCACTCACGACATTTGTTTCCTCTTCCGGCTGAACTACCTGGGACTGTCGCCAGCCATCATCCGCCTGCTGGAAGACACCACAGTTCCTAAGATAGGGCTCTCCTGGCACGACGATCTGAACATGCTTCACCATTTAGGCAACTTCAACCACGGCTATTTCATCGACTTACAACAACACGTCAAGGAAATAGGCATCGAAGACATGAGCCTTCAGAAGCTCTATGCCAACATGTTCGGACAGAAAATAAGCAAACGCCAGCAGCTGACGAACTGGGAGGCCGACGTGCTCAGCGACAAGCAGAAACTATATGCCGCCACCGATGCCTGGGCCTGCATACAACTCTACGAAGAGCTGATGCGGCTGGAAGCAACGGGCGACTATGAACTTATCATTCAACCACAAGAAAAAGAAGAAGAATAATGTATAAACAAGTATATCTGAAGCGGGGCAAGGAAGAGAGCCTGCTGCGCTTCCATCCATGGATTTTCTCGGGCGCATTGCATCATGCCGACGAAGGTATTGAGGAAGGTGAGGTGGTTCGCGTCGTTGACAGTCAAGGCAACTTCATTGCCGTCGGTCATTATCAGCAAGGCAGTATTGCCGTACGCGTACTGTCGTTCAGCGACGTTGCTATCGACGCAGCATTCTGGCAGAGCCGTCTCGAGTCTGCCCTGCAGACGCGCATCGCCATTGGCCTGGCCGACCAAACCGACACCAATGCCTATCGCCTTGTGCATGGTGAGGGCGACCTGCTGCCTGGTCTCATCATCGACATCTATGGCCAGACGGCTGTAATGCAAGCACATAGCATCGGCATGCACCTCTGCCGCAAGGAGATTGCAACGCAGCTGAAGGAGGTGATGCAGCAGCGCATTACGAGCATCTACTACAAGAGCGAGACAACCCTACCCTACATGGAGCCGGAAAACGGCTTCATCATTGGCGGCAGCGACGACAATATTGCCACGGAGAACGGCCTGCGCTTCTACGTCGACTGGCTGCGAGGCCAGAAGACCGGCTTCTTTGTAGACCAGCGCGACAACCGCGCCCTTCTGGAGCGCTACGCCAAGGACAGACGAGTGCTCAACATGTTCTGCTATACGGGCGGATTCTCGTTCTATGCCATGCGGGGCGGGGCCCGTCTGGTGCACTCCGTCGACAGTTCGGCTAAGGCCATTGAGCTGACGAAGCGCAACGTCGAGCTGAACTTCCCGGGCGACAAGCGCCACGAAGCCTTCTGCGAAGATGCGTTCCACTTCCTTGACGAGTCAAAGGCCTACGACCTGATCATTCTCGACCCGCCTGCTTTCGCCAAGCATCGCGCTGCCCTGCACAATGCGCTGAAGGGCTACACGCGGCTGAACGAGAAGGCTTTTGAGCGGATTGAGTCCGGAGGCATTCTCTTCACTTTCTCGTGTTCGCAGGTGGTCACGAAAGAGCACTTCCGCAACGCTGTTTTCACAGCAGCCGCCCAGGCTCGACGCAAAGTGCGCATCCTCCACCAGCTGCACCAGCCAGCCGACCACCCCATCAACATCTATCATCCTGAGGGCGAATACCTGAAAGGACTGGTGCTGTATGTGGAATAAGACCTGAGGGAAATAAAAGACAAGAGGTTATCATGGGGATTGTGCAGAAGGTACGGGAGTTCGTCGAGGGACAGAGGTTGCTGTCGTGCAACGACCTGTACCTTGTAGCGGTGAGCGGCGGGGCCGACAGCGTATGCCTGTTGCTCGTCATGCAGAAGCTGGGGTATCACGTAGAGGCTGTGCACTGCAACTTCAAGCTACGCGGTTCTGAGAGCGACCGCGACGAAAACTTCGTCAGAGAACTCTGCAACCGCCTACACCTTCCACTACACTTAGCCCACTTCGACACCCGTGAATATGCGCAGCTCCATAAGCTTAGCATCGAGATGGCAGCACGCGAACTGCGTTATGGCTATTTCGAACAACTGCGGCTTGACTTAGGAGCTGAGGCCGTGTGCGTGGCACATCATCGCGACGACAGTATTGAGACGGTGCTGCTGAACCTTATTCGCGGGACGGGGCTGCACGGACTAACGGGCATTAAGCCACGCAACGGACACATCATCCGACCACTACTTTGCTTAAGCCGTGAGGAGATTGAGCGCTTTCTGAAGGATGAGCAGCAGCCGTATGTCACCGACTCGACCAACTTGGATGCCGACGAGGCCACACGTAACCGTATCCGCCTGGAACTTATTCCGCTCATGAAGACCATAAACCCCTCTGTATCAGAAAGCATACAAAAGACTGCCGAACATTTGATTGAAGCAAGTCACGTCGTCGACGAGGCCTGCAAAACGGCTTTGAGGGAGCTAAAAAAAGACAACGGAAATGGTCAGTTCGAAGTAGACCTTGCTGCGTTACGTTCGCATCCTTCTCCCGAACTGCTGCTCTTCGAGCTGCTCACCCCCTACGGCTTCGGGCCTGATGTCGTCAGACAGCTGAGCCGCCACCTTGACGGGCAGTCGGGAAAACTATACCGTTCAGCCACTCACCTGCTCATAACCGACCGCAACCGCCTCGTAGTAGAACCAAAGCAGGCAGCGTTGCCGGCACTACGCATTCCGGAGATGGGAACCTACGTTTACCATGAAGAGCTCAAGTTCCGTTTCAGCCACGTGCCGGGACGTAAGGTAAGCCGTGAACCCAACTGCGCCAGCCTCGACGAAGCCCTGGTTAAGTTTCCGCTCTGCGTTCGTCCCGTGCGGCAGGGCGAGCGATTCATCCCCTTCGGGATGACTGGCTCGCGACTGGTCAGCGACTTTCTGACCGACCGCAAGCTGACGCTGCTGGAGAAACAGCGCCAGCTGGTCGTGTGCGATGCCGACGACCATATCGTCTGGCTTGTCGGCCAGCGTCCCGATCAGCGTTTCTGCCTCACGCCGTCGTCGGCAGAAACCCTTCTCATCGAGTTTCTTCCTCAGCGGTAGATGGTGAATGTGCCGCCATCACTCTGCGCATAGCGGCGGCAAAGCTCCTGAATGTAGCGGGCATTGGCCACCACGTTTTCCTCATTGCCATCGTAGCCATTAATCAGCACCAAGAGATGAGTGGTCTGCAGGGTCATCTTCGTTCGCTCATTGTCGCTGGTTGGTGTTCCCACCCCACCCTGTGCATCACGGTATACGGGCAGACCGGCAATATTGAGCATGCCGCGGCCGATGCCCTCGTAGGGTTCTCCCTCGCGGCCGATGCCCAAAGTCAGCGTGTCGCCTACGAACTTGTCGGCATCGAAACCGCCAATGCTATAACCAAAAGAAATACTTGCAAGATTTACCAAATCCACCAGAGTATCAATCTGATACAGTTCCTTGCCTTGCAGCATTCTCCTGATGAGTTGCTCGGATGCCGGACGATAGCGCGAGGGGTCCTTGCCGCAAGCCTTATAAACGCGCCGGGTGGCAGCAATGCCCGACAGCTCCTTCAGCGAGTCGGTGGTCAGTTCGGCCCTGAACCGCTCTTCCAGCTGATGGATTTCCTGCCACAATTCTGCACAATACGTGCTGTTCTCCACGCGAGCCTCAACGGCTGCCCCCACAAACTGCGGGCACACCGACTCTATTTCCTTTGATACGATAATGTTCATGCTAACATCTGTAAGAATTCGTCTTCTGATACAATCCTGATGCCCAGCTTCTCGGCTTTCTGCAGCTTCGAGGGCCCCATGTTGTCGCCAGCCAATATAAAGGAAGTCTTGCCGCTGATGCTGCCCACGTTCTTGCCGCCATTCTGCTCGATGATGAGCTTATACTCATCGCGCGAATGGTGCTGAAAGACACCGCTGATGACAACCGACTGGCCGGCCAGCTTGTCGCTCTGGGCTGCCGTCTGCTGTTCGGAGAGTGCCATCTGCAGGCCATAGCCTCGCAGACGCTCCACGATTTGCAGGTTCTGCTCATCATGGAAATAAGCAATAATGCTCTTGGCCATCACTTCGCCAACGCCCTCAACCTCCTCCAGCTCCTGCAGACCGGCATGCATCAGGGCGTCGATATTCTTGAAATGACGGGCCAGCAGACGGGCTGACGTCTCGCCGATGAAGCGGATGCCAAGCGCAAAGACCACGCGCTCGAAAGGCACCTCCTTTGATTTCTGAATGCCATTGACGATGCGCTGTGCCGACTTGGTGCGACTTCCGTCGCCGTTGATTTGCTGCACCTCAATGTCGTACAGGTCGGCAATGTTCTTAATCAGCCCACGCCGGAAGTACTCGTCGACGGTCTCCGGACCCAACGAGTCGATGTTCATAGCCCGACGGGCGATGAAATGCTCGATACGCCCCTTGATTTGCGGAGGACAGCCCGAATCGTTCGGACAGTACCAGGCCGCCTCGCCCTCATAGCGAATCAAGGGAGTTCCGCACTCCGGACAACGCTTAATGAACTGAACGGGCTGGGCAATGATGGGACGCTGCTCGAGGTCGACGCCCACTATCTTCGGAATAATTTCGCCACCCTTTTCCACATAGACGTAGTCGCCTATGTGCAGGTCGAAACTTCTGATAAAGTCTTCGTTGTTGAGCGTAGCACGACGCACCGTCGTACCAGCCAACTGCACAGGCTCCATGTTGGCCACAGGCGTCACGGCACCAGTACGCCCCACCTGATAAGTGACTTCGAGCAGGGGTGTACAAGCACGTTCGGCCTTGAACTTATAGGCGATGGCCCAACGTGGACTCTTGGCCGTATATCCTAATGAGCGTTGCTGTCGTAGGGAATTCACTTTCAACACAATACCATCGGTAGCCACGGGCAGGTTCTTCCGCTCCGTGTCCCAATAGTTGATGAACTCTATGATTTGCTCCACGGTCTTCACCTTGCGCATGCCCTCACTAATCTTGAAGCCCCAGCGCCGGGCAGTCTCCAGATTCTCGTAATGGCCTTCGGCAGGAAGAGTGTCGCCTAATAAATAATATAGGTAGGCATCCAGCTGACGGCTGGCCACCACATGCGAGTCCAAACTTTTCAGCGTGCCGCTGGCAGCATTGCGCGGATTGGCAAACAACGGCTCCTCTGCAGCCTCGCGCTCACGGTTCAGGCGCTCGAACGAAGACCAGGGCATCAGTATTTCGCCACGGATTTCGAACTCCCGCGGGTAGCCGCTCCCCTCCTTCAGCAACAACGGAATGCTGCGAATGGTCTTCACATTCGTCGTCACATCGTCGCCACGCACACCGTCGCCACGCGTTACGGCCTGCGTCAGCCTTCCGTCGACGTAGGTCAGCGAGATGGAAAGGCCGTCGTACTTCATCTCGCAACACACCTCGAAGTCCTCGCCGGCCAGACCCTTCTTCACGCTTTCGAACCAGTCTCTCACGTCCTGTTCGCTGTAAGTATTGGCCAACGACAGCATCGGATACCGATGTTCCACCTGCCGGAACTCCTCCTGCAGGTCGCTGCCCACTCGCTGCGTGGGCGAGTTGGGGTCGGCCATCTCCGGGTGACGGGCCTCCAGCTCCTGCAGTTCGTGCATCAGGAAGTCGAAGTCCTGGTCGCTGATGCTGGGTTGGTTCTCCACGTAGTACTTATGATTATGCTCATGCAGCTCACGGCGTAGCTGCTCAATGCGTTGTCTTTCGTCCATCGTCTCTTGCTATTTTTCTGCAAAGTTACGAAAAAACGAGCGAAGAACCAAAAGAACTTGCTTTTTTTGTGACATGTGACATTGTGACAGGAAGCGATTTCTTATGTCGCTTTTTAGAACGATTAATTTTTTATATTATATATATATTATAATATATATATAATATAACTTTTAACCCTCACTTTTTCCAAAACTGCTTCCTGTCACATGTCACATGTCACAATTGCGATCAACACACTATCTGCCATACGGATTTTGTTTACTATCCATACTGAAAAAGTTGACGCTAAAAATCAAATCTGAGGGTGTCCTTTATCCATTCTGTAGAGTTCAGCAGCTCAATTGAGCCGCGCCTGCTGAATATTAGCGACAATAAGCTGATAATATTGGTCGTCGCGCGCCTCGGGACGCCGCGCCCCTCCTACTGCCGTTTCGTCAGCCTCGACCCGTAAGTTCGTGCCCCTCCTACTGCCGGTTCGTGCCCGACGAACTAACGGCTCGCGGGCTGACTTTGCCCGCATCCAACAAGAAATGCACCCATCTACAAACATCATGATACTCTTCTTCAAATGCTGTTAATTCCTCGTAAGTAACTGATACACGATGTGGTTTTATTGGAGAAACATGCACAAGGAACAAACTGGAAACAATAATTGAGAAACCCGAAAAATGAAAATATCGGCTTTACAAATCCTAACGTAGAAAACATAGGCAATTTTCCGATTTTGGCATTTGGAGATTATATTGATTATGGTGTGAGGGTTAATCTAGTAGAAGTTGACATACAGGTTGCATGTTTGTTTCTATACAATTCAATAAGAGATGTAATTGAGAGAAAATCGAGCATTTTAGATGGCATTTCGAGATAATTAAAAGGAAAATTGTGAGAAATCAATGAGTTTATAATAATAAATACCATTTGTTAGAGAATAATTTTATATCTTTGCAGCAAAATTAAATCTCTTAAATATGGACAATAAGCAATTAAACAGGATTAAGGTAGTTCTTGTAGAAAAGAGAAGAACAGGAGTTTGGTTGGCTGAACAACTTGGCGTGTCAGCTGTTACTGTCAGCAAATGGTGTTCAAATACGACTCAGCCGACATTGCAAACTTTAGACGAAATCGCAGAGTTGCTTGAGATTGACAAACGAGAGCTGCTTACAGGAAATTAAAAATTGTATCTTTTGCTACTATAGTGGAGAAATAA
>CACXYH010000012.1 GCA_902771785.1 uncultured Prevotellaceae bacterium | reverse complement strand
CCCACGCAGAAGTGTTGGAAAATATTGTTGAGTGTCTCTTGGGGTGTAATCTGTTCGCCTGTAATTTCTGCGAGGATGTCAAGGGTTTGGCGGAGGTCTTCGGAGAGAAGGTCGGCGCTTAGCTCGTTGTGCAAGCCTTCGAGGACGTGAATAATGCTGGTGTGGGCTCTTTGGAGAGCTTCGTAGTGACGGGCATTGTTAATGATGACATCGTTTTCAGAGAGGTCGGGGATGTTGGCGGCTTGGTAGATAGCGGTTTCAAGTTCATCGATACCTTGTCCTGTTTTGGCGGAGATTTGGAGAAATGCAGAATAACGAATGCTGAACGTTGCATTAGCTACCGTTACACCTTTGTCTGATTTGTTGCAGACGATGATGAGACTTTTGCCTTGACAGCGGGCTTCTATATCTTCTTGCTCTGTGGTGCTGGGAAGAGCATCGATAATCCAGAGGATGATTCGGGCGCGGTCGATAGTCTGATAGGTACGCGAAATTCCGATTTGCTCAATCTTGTCCGTAGTTTGGCGGATACCGGCAGTATCGATGAATCGAAAGGTGATGCCGTTAATGTCGATTGTGTCTTCAATGGTATCACGGGTGGTGCCGTGGATGTCGGAGACAATGGCACGTTCGTCTTTCAATAGACGGTTGAGAAGTGTTGACTTTCCTACATTGGTCTTGCCAACGATAGCGACAGGGACACCTTGCTTGATGGCTTGGCCAGTTTCGAAAGAGTGGGCGAGGGTGGCGATGCGGTTTTCTATTTTGTTGGTAAGCTGAAGCAGCTCAGTTCTGTCGGCGAACTCAAGGTCTTCGTGGTCGGAGAAATCGAGTTCGAGTTCAAGAAGGGAGGTGAGTCTCAGTAGCTGTTCGCGCAGACGCGAGAGCTCGGTGGAGATGCCGCCTCGGAGCTGAGAGATGGCAAGTTGATGGGAAGCCTGGTTTGTGCTGGCGATGAGGTCGGCCACGGCTTCAGCCTGTGAAAGGTCGAGTTTGCCGTTGAGGTAGGCGCGTTGGGTGTATTCGCCTGGGTTGGCCATGCGGCATCCGTTGTGTATGAGTAGCTCCAAAACCTTATTTAGTATGTAGCGAGATCCGTGACAGGAAATTTCTGCACTATCTTCGCCTGTATAGGAGTGGGGGGCACGGAATACACTTACCAAGACCTCGTCGATGGGATGCTGTGATACAGCAGCTGAATCGGCTGAATGCTCGACAATGTGACCGTAGTGGATGGTATTTGCGCGGGCATCTGAGAGGTCTTTGGTGAAGATGCGAGAAAGAATCTCAAACGATTGAGGGCCTGAGATTCTTATGATGCCGAGGGCACCGCCTGGAGCCGTTGCAAGAGCGCAGATTGTTTCTGTGTTCATCTTTTTAAAGTTTTTCCTTGAATGGAATAGATACTAAAGCAAAAAGACTGTAGCAATGACTCTGACGATTTTTCTCATATTCTGTCGAGCACTTTAGTGATGAGCGTGTCGATGGAATTCTTGTACTCGGTGTTCATCTCCTTGGCGTAGCGGTTGGCGATGACCATGCAACAGGTCATTGCGCGGTGGCCTAAGAGTGAGGCAAGGCCTGCAAGGGCAGATGATTCCATCTCGAAGTTGCAGATTTTCATCCCATCGTATTCGAAACTCTCGATTTTCTCGTTCTGCTGTGGGTCAGCAATGTCGGCACGAAGCACGCGGCCTTGGGGACCATAGAATCCGCCGCATGAGATGGTGTAACCGCGAACCATGTCGTCGCCGGCTATCTGGTTGATGAGCTCTTCGTCGGCTATGGCTACGTAGGGCGCTCCCTTGATGGGGTCCCATGCCATGTGCTCGGTGAAGGCGCGTTCCATCTCGATATCGCACACCACGTTGCGCCCGGCGTAGTAGTTGAGCAGGCCATCGAAACCGATGCTCTTCACCGAGGCTACGAAGCATCCTGTAGGAGTGAAGGGCTGAAGCCCTCCGCAGGTGCCTATGCGCACCATGGTGAGCGTGCGATGCTCTTCACGCTCGGTGCGTGTCTGATAATCTATGTTGGCAAGTGTGTCGAGTTCGTTGACCACTATGTCGATGTTGTCGCAACCGATGCCGTGGCTCTGGCAGGTGATGCGCTTTCCTTTATAAGTGCCTGTGATGGTGTGGAACTCACGGCTCTGCACTTCGCACTCGCGGCTGTCGAAATGAGCAGCCACAGTGTCGACACGGGCAGGGTCGCCAACAAGAATTACTTTGTCGGCCAGTTGTTCGGGCTTCAGGTGCAGGTGAAAACAAGAACCATCGGCATTGATAATCAGTTCGGATTCAGGAAAATGTCTTGTATTCATAGGCGTTTACTCTTTTATAGCGTTATTCTCTGTGTTTCTAATCTCTTTTTCTTTTTCGCGTATTTGCTGTTGTAGCTGTTCCAGCTGCTGTTCCATGGAAAGAATATCCTGTTTCAACTGCAGTTGTTCTTCTTTGGAAGTGCGGGCATAATAGGTTCTCGATTTTTGCAAGGCTTTATCTAGCTCCTCTGTCCGTGTTTGCAGGCTTTGCAGTTCGCGAAACAGCTCAGGTGCTCTAAAATCGGAAATCCCAGAGTAAATAGTTTGGTCGTTGATGACAAAGGCTACATCGTGAAGGCTGGCGTTTGTAGCTATAGGGTGGATGGCTGTAGCTGTCTGCTTGCGTTTCAGCGCTTCTTTGCGGGCTTTTCCGTTGCCCCATGTGTCGGCAATTCTGTTGAGCTGTGCCAGGCTGCGCAGTCGTGTCAGACCAATAATGTCAGCATCGTATATGCTTCGTGTTTCATTCGGGATGAAGGTATAAACGCAGACTTTCCCCTTAGCCTGCCGGCGCGTAGTTGCGAAGTAGCCCAGCTTGTTCTGCTCGTCAATCACGTAGAAGAAATCGTCATTGTCGGAACAGAAGGGCATACCGATGTTCTCGGGCTTCAGATAGCGTCCGCTTTCGCTGTCGAGTCGAGTACGATAGATGTCGTAGCCTCCCAGGCTCTCGCTGCCTCGTGCTGCAAAATAGAGCGTGACTCCGTCGGGCATCAGGTAGGGGTAGTTTAAATCGCTAAACTCTTTGCCGTCGAGTCCCTTCAGTAATTCAGGTTCACTCCATTTGTTTCCTATGAGATCGCGTGAGTAAAGCTGCATGTGCCCGTTAGCATTGGGCTTCGATAAGATGCAGCGGTTGCCCAACTCGTTTACGTAGACGTAGCCGGTCGTGTCATTACCTTCATGGAAAAAGTCTTTATAGCTGACCAGGCGTCCTTCCTCAGGGTTTGGAAAAATGGCAGCTAGCACGTTGTTCCGCCCTACGACCATGCTATCGATGACGATAATGCGTTCGGTTGCATTCAACATCTGTTGCAGGCGAGGGTCTTCCTCCTCTTCTTCTGGTTCTTCTTGGACGATGGTTACAGGTGCTTTTTTCTTGGAAACTGCTTTTCTCTTGCCTTTTTGAGCCGATGCAGAAAACGGCAAAAGCATTGCTATAACTGTTAGAAATATGAGTATACGCTTCATCTTTGATTGTCTGTTTGAACAAACAAAGATACAATGAATAATTGACATTTTCTCAACACTGGCTGATTATTAGTTTTTTTTAACCAATTTCTGTCAGTTTTCCCTCGCGTTCCAGTGCTCCCCACAACGAATAGCGCACTTCCGGATTCAGCAACTCTAACTGTTCGTAGATTTTGCGCATATTGGTACGATGGCTTTCGTGCTCATACGGGCATAGTTTCTGTTGTTTCTTGTAGCCTCGGAGTTCAGCATAGTGCATGATGTCGGACTCGGCAATGAGGCATAACGGACGGATGATGCTAAGGGGCATTTTTTTCATTTGCAGCAAAGCGGGCATTGTTGCAAAGCGGCTTTGATAGGTGAGGTTTAGCAGTACAGTATGGAGCAGGTCGTCTTGATGATGGCCCAATGCTATTTTGTTGCATCCTAATTGTTGGGCAAGGTTGAAGAGCTGCTTTCGGCGATTCCATGAGCAAAGGAAACAGGGCTGTTTTTGCTTGCGTCGGTTTTGGTGTGGCATCGACTGGTCGTTATTGACTTCGAAACGTGTGGTGACGATGTGCAAGGGGACGTCGAGGCTCTTGCAAAACGTTTCTAAATAGCTGGTGTCGCTTTCATACTGAATGTTTTCCATTCTCACATGTGCTGCTTCAACCTTGAAGTTTGGATGGCTTATCTTTGCACGTTTGCCCAGCATTTCCAGCAGAAGAAGCGAGTCTTTTCCGCCGGAAAGGCCTACGAGTACGTGGTCGCCGTCCTCCAGGAGATGGTAAGTGACGAATGCCTTGACGAAACGTTCACGAAGTTGTTTCTCGAGTTTTTCAAGTTCACTTCTCATTTCATGAACACTAAATAGACGGCACAGATGATGAGTACGAAGGCCAGAATGTGGTTCCAATGCAGGTTCTGCCCCTGAAACATGATGTTTGCGATGATGGCAAATACTGCCAACGAAATGCATTCCTGTACCACCTTGAGCTGCACAAGAGAAAAAGGACCTCCATTGCCTATAAAACCCATTCTGTTGGCGGGCACCTGACAGCAATATTCAAAGAAGGCGATACTCCATGAGAATGCAATGACGCCAATGAGAGGCCAGTTGCTGCTGGTGCCAGTCTCTTGTAATTTGAGGTGGCCATACCAGGCTAATGTCATGAATACATTGCTCAAAATGAGCAAGAGTATGGTGTATAGTCCGTTCATAGATATACTTTAGTTTATGTTTAAACCAGATCCAAGCTACATATTTTACGGATTATACAAATAATCCCCGAATGCTTAATGGCTTCATAATCTGTATAATCCGTAAAATCTGTAGTGTGTTTGGTTTAGCTTTCTTATTCTGCAGCCGGAGCAACTTGAGTGTCAGGCTGCTTTTGAGCCTTCTTGGCCAGTTCTTTCAGCTTGTCCTTGCCTTTGAATGCAAACACCCATACCAGGAAGCCGGCTATGGCCAGCAGGCAGATGGCAAGTAGCGGGCGATAGAATAGCCATGCAAGGGCGATGACAATGAGTGACCAGGCAATGCCGATGATTGTGCATACCACACCAACTCCCCAGCCAATGATGTTGGCAATGAAAGGAACCACCTTGAGTATGGTTTCCAGGAAGCCGAATATGCCCTTCAGACCGCCAATGACCATAAGTATTCCCACAATGCGGAGAATCCACAACCATGTGGTGTTTGCTGTGTGTTCGGATTCCAGAATGTCTGCGGCATCGCGCTTACCCATGACCAGAGTCTGGAAACGTTTGCCGTTCTTGGCCTTGTAAGCTTTGAAGCTGTCGCCATTGACAACTGCAAATACAGTCACTTTGGCAGGTACGATTTTCTCAAAAGTAACACGAACATCTCCTACAGAAGGACTTGAAGGGCTATATCCGAAATAGAGTTGATTGTCGGTCATGTGGACCAATTTCAGAGAGTCGGCTTTTCCGCCAAATTGGCGAACAACAACTTGCCCCGCATCCTTGTTCATCTTTGCCAGCAACGTAGAGTCAATGTTAAGCATCATTGGCTCAGCAGACGAGATGCTGTGTATCAGGTTTTCGCTCAGCTTATAGGCTCCAAAACTAACGTTTTCAGCCCAATGCTCCTCGGGCTCGATTGTAGTGAGAACAAAGTTCTTCTCTTGGTAGGCTGGGTCTTTAAAGCGTCCTGATTGTATGGGCTGGCTGATCCATTCCTGTGTATAGGAGTAGGTCGTAGTGGTTACTTCCTTGCCTCCCAGTTTGTCTTCACTCTTCTCTTCGGAGTGCTCAACCCACTGGTAGTATTCTACTTTGCGCTGCAGTCCGATGGCCACTGCGCCGATGCCAAACTTACTGTCGCTCAGTGAGTCTTCGGTTGTGGCCATAGCCGATCCGCATACTAGTTCGCCTTCGAGTGAGGCGTCTTTCTTGTTTGGGTTCTCCATCTCGACATAGTTTTTCTCAACTTCGTCAAGCATGTCATTGGTCTTTACGGCACGTCCTTCGTTCCACCACAGCAAAGCTGTGCCAATGCAGAACAGCAGAATGCCGGAGCCTATACTTTGGAACGAACGTCCAACACGTGTTCCGTAACCAGTCGTTGTTGTCTCTTGGTATGCCATAATACTTAAGCTATTAAGTGGATAGAATATTGCATTCTGATTGCAAAGGTAAGCATTTCATTGAGAATTTTAGCTAAAATCTCAAGAATTTTAGCTAAAATGGCCAAAATAATAGCTAAAATTTATTACCTTTGCTGCTCAAACATAAAACAAGCATGATGATATGAGCATTTGGAAAGCATTGTTTGGAGGTTCAGAAGAAGATTCTGAGCAAGAAAAAAAGACAAAAGAAGATGGTCAGTTCGACCTTTTCAAGTATGATGGTATCAAGGCTTTGCGCATGGGCCAGTTCGACTATGCCGTGAAATGCCTTGAGCGGGCACTGGAAATGCGTGAAGACCCTGAGGCGCGTGACAGTCTTGCCCAGGCTCTCTTGCGTCGAGGCGACCTTGATGAGGCCATGAACCAATATCGTAAGTTAGCGGAATTAGAACCTGACAACGATGCCCTGCTGTCGCAGATGGCTCATATAGCTTATATGCAGGAAGACTATGAGCACATGGCTCAACTCTGCGAGCAATCCATCGCTCTGAATGCAGACAATGCCCAAGCCCACTATCAGCGTGCTCAGGCCTATTTGGGTGTGCATGACGTTATTAATGCCATTGCCCAACTCACTACTGCTATTAAGCTGAAGGACGACCTGGGCGATGCTTATCTGCTACGTGGCCAGACGCTCTTGAAGCTGGGCGATGCCGATAGTGCCGATGCTGATGCAACCTATTTGATGGAAAGGGTTGGCGACAATGAGGATGTGCTGTTGCTAAAGGCGAGGGTAGTGGCAGCTAAAGGAAATAGGCGTGATGCCATATTATTATATAATAAGGTGATAGAGCAGAATCCTTTCCATGTTGACGCCTATCGTGAGCGTGGCAAACTCTATTTCGAGGAAGGAGAAAGCCAAAAAGCGAAAGAAGATGCAGACAAGGTGATGGAACTCGACCCGCAAGCAATGGCCGATGTTAATGGCGAATATTCGGCAGAGGGTATTGAGCAGAAGGTGAAACAGGCTTATTCCAACATCAATCCGTTCGGGATTTGAGCAAAATGTAAGTAGAACCTAAATTTTTCTTTCATTTTATTTGCCGGTTTCGTGGAAATGTATTAATTTTGCAGCCGTAAACATAGAAACAGAGAATAAATGACAAAGTTTAATGCATACTTTTACTTCTATTTTTACTTTGCAAGCAATTGTGAAGCGGAAGTTCGTATGTAATTGAATGACGAAAAAAAGTAATTAAAAATACAGCTCCGCTTCACAACATGTGAAAGCGGAGTTTTTTATAAAATATCGAGAATAAAGAAATGAAGAGAATAGCAATACAAGGACTTGTCGGTTCGTTTCACGACATTGCTGCCCACCTGTTTTTCGAGGGTGAGCAAATACAGCTTATCTGCTGCTCAACCTTCGAACAGGTTTTCCAAACCCTCCGACAAGACCCTACTGCCATTGGCATGCTGGCTATAGAGAATACCATAGCGGGCTCTTTGCTTCACAATTACGAGTTGTTGCGCGACTCAGGGACAACGATTGTCGGCGAGCATAAACTGCACATCACCCATTGTATCTGCTGTCTGCCCGACGACAACTGGAGTACCATCAGCGAAGTCCACTCGCATCCGGTGGCTCTCATGCAGTGTCGGAACTTTCTTGCACAGCATCCGCAACTGAAGAATGTGGAGGCCGACGATACCGCAGGCTCTGCAAAGATGATTGCCGAAGAGGGTAGGAGAGGATGGGCTGCCATCTGCCATGCCGAGGCAGCTAAGCTGTACGGACTTAAGGTGCTTGAAGACCATATTGAGGACAATAAGCATAATTTTACGCGTTTCCTCGTAGTGAGCAATCCTAACAAGGCCGACTTGCTGCGTCCGCTCACAGAGGCCAACAAATCGAGTATAGTCTTCTCGCTGCCTCATGAAGAAGGTTCGCTGAGCCATGTGCTGGCCATTCTTTCTTTCTATAAAATCAATCTCACGAAAATACAGTCGTTGCCCATTATCGGGCGTGAATGGGAATATCTGTTCTATGTTGATGTGATGTACGATGACTTGACTCGCTATCGCCAGAGCATCGACGCAATCATACCACTGACCAAGGACTTGAAAATTTTAGGAGAATACAAAGATGGAAAACAGACCAACTGATATTAGGCCGGCTGAGCGTCTCAGTCTGGTAAGTGAATATTACTTCAGCCGTAAGCTAAAAGAAGTAGCCCAACTCAATGCAGAGGGAAAGGATATTATCAGCTTGGCTATCGGAAGCCCTGATATGCCACCCTCGGAACAGACCGTAGAAAAGCTGTGTGAGGTAGCCCACCAGCCTACAGCCCATGGCTATCAGCCCACGATGGGAACGCCTGAACTGCGTGAGGCGATGGCCGGCTTCTACAAGCGTTGGTATGGCGTCGACCTTGATCCGAAGACGGAACTCTTGCCGCTGATCGGTTCGAAGGAAGGAATCCTGCATGTGACTTTGGCTTTTGTCAATCCAGGCGACGAAGTGCTTGTGCCCAATCCTGGCTATCCCACATATACTTCGCTATCGAAATTGTTGGGAGCCAAGATTGTGAACTATAATCTGCGCGAGGATAATGCGTGGCAACCGGATTTCGATGAGCTGGAGCAGATGGACCTCTCGCGTGTAAAACTGATGTGGACCAACTATCCTAATATGCCAACAGGTGGCAATGCGCGCCGAGAGACATACGAACGGCTGGTAGACTTTGCAAAACGACATAACGTGGTCGTCGTAAACGATAATCCCTATAGCTTCATTCTCAACGAGAAGCCCATGTCGTTGTTGCAGGTGCCAGGTGCCAAAGACCATTGCATAGAGTTCAATTCTATGTCGAAGAGCCATAACATGCCAGGTTGGCGTGTTGGTCTCTGCGCCTCCAATGCGACCTTTATTTCATGGATACTCAAAGTGCAGAGCAACATTGAGAGTGGAACCTTCCGTGGTATTCAACTGGCTGCAGCCGAGGCCTATAACAACAGCAATGAATGGCATCGTGAGGCAAACATAGAGACCTATAGCCGTCGTCGTCAGTTGGCAGAGGAAATTATGCGTGCGTTAGATTGTACGTTCGACAACTCGCAGGTAGGCATGTTCCTATGGGGCAAAATACCTGAAAAGTATTCCAATGTCGAAGATTTGACGGAGCGTGTGCTCCATGAGGCTCGTGTGTTTATTACTCCGGGATTTATATTTGGTTCGAATGGCGAACGCTATATTCGCATCTCGCTTTGTGCCAAAGAAGATAAGATTAAAGAAGCATTAGAACGAATAAAGAAGTCAATATAGAAATGGAACTGGATTTAGAAAAACTGAATTTACCGAGTGACAATGAACGTCCCTTCGTGATTGCAGGCCCCTGTTCGGCCGAGACCGAAGAGCAAGTAATGAATACAGCCCGTCAGCTGGCTATGAAAGGATGCCACAATTTCCGTGCCGGAGTGTGGAAGCCTCGCACCAAGCCTGGTGGCTTTGAAGGTAATGGCGAGAAGGCGTTACCTTGGATGGAGCAGGTAAAGAAGGAAACGGGTATGTTGATATCTACTGAAGTGGCCACTCCCGAACATGTGGAACTCTCGCTGAAGTATGGTATGGACATTCTTTGGATTGGTGCTCGTACTACAGCCAACCCCTTTGCTGTTCAGGCACTGGCCGATGCATTGAAAGGTGTGGACGTCCCCGTATTTGTAAAGAACCCTGTGAACCCAGACCTTGAACTGTGGATTGGTGCCATGGAGCGTTTGAACCAAGCAGGCGTGAAGCGTCTTGGGGCTATTCATCGTGGTTTCTCAAGCTATGAGCAAAAGATATATCGAAATGCTCCCATGTGGCAGATACCCATAGAGTTGCATCGTCGCATTCCTGACCTGCCTATCATAAGCGACCCCTCACACATTGGCGGTCGTCGTGAACTCATTGCACCATTGTGTCAGCAAGCTATGGACCTGGGTTTTGACGGGCTGATAGTGGAAAGCCATTGCGACCCCGATAAGGCATGGAGCGATGCCAAACAGCAGGTGACTCCCGACGTTCTCGACTACATCTTGTCGTTGTTGGTTATACGCGACGAGCATACCACCACTGAAGGACTGACACAGCTGCGCAAGCAGATTGATGAGCTCGACAACCAGATCATGGACATCTTGTCAAAGCGTATGCGGGTGTGTCGTGAGATTGGACGCTATAAGAAGGAACATAATATGACGGTGTTGCAGGCAACGCGTTACAATGAGATCCTTTCGAAGCGTGGCGTGCAGGGTGCTCTTTGTGGCATGGGTGCTGAATTTGTGGCTAAGGTCTTTGAGAGCATCCACGAAGAGAGTGTAAGACAGCAAATAGAGATTATCAATAAGTAAGTATGAAAATATTAGTAATGGGGGCAGGTAAGATGGGAAGTTTCTTCATCGACCTGCTCAGCTTCGAGCATGAAGTGGCCGTCTTCGAAAAAGATCCGCAGCGCATGCGCTTCACTTATAATTGTCAGCGTTTTACGAAGCTTGACGAGGTTAAGGATTTCTGTCCGGAGTTGGTAATTAACGCAGTTACGGTGAAGTACACAATACCTGCGTTCGAGCAGGTGTTGCCTGTTCTTCCGAAGGATTGTATCATTAGCGACATCTCATCGGTAAAAACTGGACTGAAGGATTACTATGAGTCTACGGGGCGGCGCTATGTCAGTACTCACCCTATGTTTGGCCCTACGTTTGCTAACCTGCAGCAGCTTTCTGAAGAAAATGCCATTATCATCAGCGAAGGCGATTACATGGGGCGTATTTTTTTCAAGGATTTGTATCAGAAGTTAGGGCTCAACATCTATGAGTATACATTTGAAGAGCATGACAAGACCGTAGCCTACTCACTTTCTATTCCGTTCGTGTCGACTTTCGTCTTCACAGCCGTTATGAAGCATCAGGAAGCGCCTGGTACGACCTTCAAACGGCACATGAACATCGCCAAGGGCGTGCTGAACGAGGACGACTATTTGTTGCAGGAAATACTTTTCAATCCTTATACCCATGACCAAGTCAGCCAAATCCGCACAGAACTGAAAGAATTGCTCGAGATAATCGACAATAAGGATGCTGAGGGCATGAAGGGATACTTGAAAAAGATACGTGACAACGTGCGCCGCGACATAGAGATCAAGCAAAAGTGAAAGTGAAAAGATGTTAGAATTTTTGGCTGCTTCAATAAAATAGCTTATCTTTGCAGAGTAATATTCGAATATACAGGTGCAATGATGAAAAAACTACTATCCCTGTGTTGTGCTGCCATATTGGCCTTCCCAGTGTCTGCTCAGCCGACTGCAGACGAAGTCATGCAGGTGACTCGCTTGGCGAATGACTATTTTATGTCGAAGTATAGTGACCCGACGGTACCTACCAACGTGAAGCGTGTGAGACCCTCGAGCCTGTGGACGCGTGCTGTTTACTATGAAGGTTTGATGGCTCTTTACGATATTGATCCGCAACAGCGTTATTTGGACTATACCGACAAATGGGCTTCGTTCCACAAATGGACTCCTCGTAATGGAATTACTACCAACGATGCCGACGACCAGTGCTGTGAGCAGACCTATTTGATGCGGTTTGAGAAGGTGGGCGATTCGACGATGATACGCCCAACAATAGCCAATCTGCAACATCAGATGAAGACTCCCAACACGAAGAAACCTGAAGCAAAAGGAGCTTTGTGTGGCTGGTGGACGTGGATAGATGCTATTCAGATGGCCATGCCGGTCTATATGCATATGTATAAGTTGACTGGTGATGTCCGTTATCGTGACCATGGAATGAACATGTATGTGTGGAGTCGCGATACTTTGGCTGGTGGATTGCTCAATAAGAAAAGCGGCCTGTGGTGGCGCGACAAGGACTACGTGCCACCTTATAAGGAACCTGACGGACAGGATTGCTACTGGAGTCGGGGCAACGGCTGGGTGTATGCAGCTTTAGTGCGCTGTATGAACCAGCTGCCTGCGAAGGATAAAGTCTATAAGCGGTTGAAAAAAGACTTCCTCTTGATGACCAAGGGAGTTGTGGCTACTCAGCGTGAAGATGGTTTTTGGAACCCGAGTCTTGCATCAACCAACTACGCCATGCCCGAGACCAGTGGTACGGCCCTCTTCCTTTACGGCCTCTGCTGGGGCATGAACCAAGGATATCTGAAAGTGAAGGACTATAAGCCTATCGCCGACCGTGCTTGGCAGGCTATGGTGAAAACCGCAGTCCATCGTGATGGCTTCCTCGGCTGGATGCAGGGAACAGGTAAAGATCCCTCTGCAGGACAGCCTTTAAGCTATGATAAAGTTCCTGATTTTGAGGACTATGGTACGGGCTGTTTTTTGCTCGGTGCGACGGAATACTATAAACTATTGAACAAATAAAAAAGAAACGACAATGAAAAAGATTGTTCTGATGACTTTAATGCTTTTGGGTGGCATTGCCTATGCTTCAGCACAGGCAAAGATTGAGTTCAAGGAAACCACTCACAACTTCGGGAAGTTTTCTGAGAAATCTCCTGTTGTGACTTGTTCTTTTGTGTTTACCAACGTAGGCGACGCTCCGTTGGTGATTAATCAGGCTATGGGTTCCTGCGGTTGCACGGTACCCGAATATCCGAAAGCCCCCATCAAGCCTGGTGAGAGTGGTGAGATAAAAGTTACCTACAACGGTACGGGAAAGTTCCCTGGCCATTTCAAGAAGTCGGTGACTGTACGCACTAATGGCGAGGTAGAGATGACTCGTATTTTCATTGAGGGCGACATGGAGGAGGCTCCGAAGGAATAGACTCCTTTTCCTTGTTACAAGAATGGTTGTAGAAGGAAGGTAGCCATCCATCCTCTGAACTTTTGCCATGGGGTGCGCATAGCATCCCATGTTTCTTTTGTCATACGAAAGCTATCTTGCTTGTCGCGCTCGAACATGGCATCCAGCTCATGAGTTGTATGGCGGTCAATGATGACGGCATTCTCCTCATAGTCGAAACGGAGGCTGCGAGCGTCAAGATTGGTACTGCCCACAGTACAGAAGCGTCCGTCGACCATCATGATTTTCGAATGGTGGAACCCTGGCTGATATAGCCATACGTGGGCTCCTCGCTTCATTAGCTTATGGGCTTGGTGTAGGGCACAGTCAGGTGTAAGCGGAATGTCGCTTTTTGCCGAAAGCATAATCTCTACTTTTACTCCACGGTCGATAGCACGCTGTATGGCTTTCTTGATGGAGCGCGTGAGTGTAAAGTATGGATTGATTATTTTAATGGAATCGCGGGCGTCGTCAATAGCGTTGATATAGAAATAACGCATAATGTCGTTGGTCTTGCGGGGCTCGCGGTTGATGATGGCAACAGTCTTTCGTCCGGCGGTAAGTGTTGTGTCCTTCTTCAGCCCAATAGCACTGATGGGTGCAGACGCTTGAAAATATTTGGGGTCTGTGAGTTCTTCTCCTGTTGTTTTTTCCCAAGTGCTTACGAATATCTTTTGCAGTTCGTTGACGGCGCCTCCTTCAATGCGGCAATGCATGTCGCGCCACGACCCCACTTGTTCAGTCCCCTTGATGTAGTAGTCGGCCACGTTCATTCCGCCTGTATATCCGATACGTCCGTCGATGACCACTATTTTGCGGTGGTCGCGTGGCCAAATGTGGTTTACCCATGGAAAACGAATAGGGTCGAATTCATAAATCTCGATGCTGTCTTGATGAAGTTTTTTGATGTGATGTTTCTTCAAGGGCTGGTTGTTTGAGTCATTGCCAAACCCGTCGAAGAGGGCACGCACTTCGACGCCTTCGCGGCGTTTTTCTTTCAGAATATCGAAGAGCAGCATAGCAATAGAGTCGTTGCGGAAATTAAAGTACTCCAGGTGTATGCTTTCCTTGGCCTGACGGATGGCTTTGAACATGTCGTCGAACTTTGCCTGTCCTGACATGAGCAATGATACGCTGTTGTCGTGCGTCATCTTGATGCCATAGTCAGTCAGCTGACGTGAAATTAAAGTGTCTGATGTTGTCTCTTGTTGTGCTTTTGCTGTCAGGCAATAAGTGGCGAGGATGCCCATAAGCATCCTCGCCAGTATGTTGTAGTGTGTCATTTGCGATGTTTCAGTCTGTATTCCAATGGTGAGATGCCAAACTTCTCTTTAAATATATTAATAAAATTCTCGCCAGTCATGAAACCAACGTTGGTGGCAAGTTCACTCATATTGATATTGGTTCGCTTCAGCAGTATGCAGGCATGTTTCAATCGCATATCGCGTACCAGTTCGGCTGGAGTCTTTCCTGTGATGTTTCTCACTTTATGGAAGAACGGCACCCGTCCCATGCCCATGGCCGATGCCATCTCCTCGAGCTGAATCTGTCCGCGGCTCATGTTCTGCAGCACATACTGTTCTATGTTCTTCAGCAGTTGCATGTCCATAGTGTCGGCCATAGAGTACTCTTCCAGGATGTCATCCTGCTCTTGGTCTTCAGTCTGATAGCCTGTTTCTTCAGTAGTACCTGTGTTTTCAGTTGTATCTGCTTCTTCAGTTGTATCTGCTTTTTCGGTCGTTTCTGTTTTTTCAGCTTTTTCTGTTTGCTGGGGCTGGGCCATAGACGAATTACCACGCTTGATTTGTGTGTCAACGATTTCCATCTCGTCGTATTCGTCGTTATTCTCTTCGTGGTCAGACTTGTACGAACCATAATCGATGCTTTCCGTAGCCGTGGTCATACTCGAGTTACGGTCTTCAAGCATTCGGGTTTCTGCTCCCTCGATGAGGTTGTCGATTTTGACTGCACCGATGCCAAGCAGTGTGTTGAAGCGCGTGACGGCTTCCTGTATGTTGAACGGCTTAACCAGATAGTCGTCGGCACCGAATGTGATGTTCATGTTCTTCATCTCCACTGGAGTCAGTTTGCTATCAATCATCAACACGAACTTAATCTTGTGCAGCGAGTAGTTCTTCTTCAGCATACTACAGAGGTCGCTACCTGTTAGCGGGCTCATATCCTGCTTACAGATGATTAGGTCTGGCATCATCATCTCGATGTCATCAGCTGCCTTGCGTATGTCGTTATAGGGATGGAAGTCATAGACATACTTAAGTCGTGCGTTGGTGAACTTGATGAATTCGTCGTTGTCGTCGATGAAGAGCACCTTGAACTTCATGGTCGGTGAGTCGGCCATGTGGCGACGCATTTCCGACGTGAGTTCATCGCTTATCAATGTTTCCGGCAGGTTCAGCTCGCCTTTGCTGTTTAGGGCGAAACGATTATCGACGTCGGTCTTCGCTTTCTCCTCAGGATGTTCCAGAGTGGTTTGCATGTCGCTGATACGTGTGATGATCTGCAGCAGTTGTGAGTGGAGTGCATTGAGTTGCTCACGCTCTTCCGGTGTAGAGTTCTCGCGTTCAGACAAGTTGCTGATAATTGAGGCCATACGTGCCATGGGCTGTCTCAGATCGTCACCAGTATCCCTGATTTCGTCTCGCTGTCGCTGCAATGCCAAAATGATGGCTTTCTTCTTCGACCACATCAGGTTGAGGTTGTCGATGCCTTTCTTCCATAGGTAGATGGCGAAGATGATGAGTACGGCATAGACCAGCAACATCCACCATGACAACAGCCAAGGCTGATCAATGACGATGGTGATAACACGTTCGTGCTTGCTGACAGCTCCTTCGGCGCTGACGGCTTTCACGTGTAGGTGGTAAGTCTTGCTCTTCAGGTTAGTGAAGGTGACTCCATGAGTCAGAGCATCACCATTGCGCCACATGTCGTCCAGTCCCTCCATCCAGTATTGGAACTGTAGCCGTTCGCTTTGGTTGTAGTTGCCGGCTGCAAACTTGAAGGTGATGGTGTTCTGGCTGCTCTTGAGTTCTATTTTGTCTGTCTCGTTGATAGCCTGCGGCAGCGGAATGTTTCCGTCGTATGTATGTCCGGTGAGCACTTCCTCTTCGCCGATGAAGAACTGGGTTAGAATGACTTCCGACAGTTCGTTCTTTTCATCGGCAGTCTTCGGCCGTACCCAGTTTACGCCATAGAGTCCGCCAAAGATGACGTTTCCGTCTTTCAGCTTGATGATAGAGCCTGGGTTGAACTCGTTGCTCTGCAAGCCGTCGCGTACATCATAGTTGTAGAGTCCATAGCCAAACGAGCTATCTTCATGGTTTCTCTGCACGACCACACGGGTGATTCCGTTGCTGGTCGTCAGCCAGATGTTGTGGTTCTTGTCTTCGGCAATGCCAGAAATGTTGTTGTTGCAGAGGCCGTTTCTTTCTGTGAGCTTGTCCAGCTTGTCGTTCTCCAAGTTCAGAATGTTCACGCCTTCACGGGTGCCAATCCAGATAAGGCCACGAGAGTCCTCAAACACTTGTGTGATGTATGTGTTGGTGAACTTCTCCAAGTTGGTCGAGTTACCAGTCAGATACGTGGCTTCGGTGGTAGAAAGGTTCATGATGACCACTCCCTCGCTGGTACCAATGATGAGTCGGTTGTCCTTTCCATAGAACAGCGTGGTGATGGTGTTGGTGCGCATTTTTCCGTTCTCGCGGCTGTAGGTCGAGAAGGTGTTCATTCGGTGGTTGTACACCTGCAGACCTCCATCGGTAGCAATCCACAGGTTACCTGTCTTGTCTGTGCACAGCGCATTGATGTGGTCGTCGATCAGCGTCTTCAGACTATCCTTGGCCAGCGAGTAGAACTGTGAGGTGCCATCTTTGATGCGGGTCAGACCGTTCTGAGTGGAGCCCACCCACAGGCTACCGTCGCCAGCAAAGGCCATGGCCGACACTTTCTGGCTGATGAGTTGTCCGCTGAAGTCAACGATGCCATTGTCGCTGGTGCCGAACCAGACGTTTCCGTCAGCATCTTCGGCCATAGCGGTAACGTCGCCCAGCATCTTGGTGTCGAACTTATGAATGTGATGTCCCCAGAAAGCAACTCCCGACTTCTCTGTGCCTACCCATAGCAGGTTGGTATCGTCGATGTAGATGCATTGCACGGATGCATTGCCCGCCATGGGCCGGAAGGCATTCATGCTGGTCAGAGGAACAGACTCCAGTCGCAGGTCGTTCACGGTGCAGCGCATCAGACTGTGACGGTTGGTACCAATCCAGATGTTTCCCTTTTGGTCGCCGCCCATGCTGTTCACGCTGTGGTCTGTGCCAATGCCTGTCAGTCCCAGTTGGTCGCCCACGCTGGTGTTCCAGACCTTGGTGTGCGTGTTATATTGGAACAAGGTGCCCAGACCGTAGATCCAGATGTTGTCCTGCTGGTCAGTAAAGACGCGAAGCGACTTGGTGCGTCTCAGCTTACGCTGCGCTATCTCGTCGTTCACCCAAACCGTACGCTGCTGGTGCATCACGTCGCAGCATACGATGCGGCCGTCGTCGTAGACGAGGATTGCTCCGTCCTTGCATTCTCCGATGGCGCAGATGGTTCCTTGCGGAATGCCGCGCTCGTCTCCATTGTAGCCAAATTCGTAGAGCAGCTGTTCTTGCATCTTATAGCATACCACTCCAGTGCTGGGAATATAGCCCCACAGGTTGTAGTGCTGGTCCAGATAGACGATGGTAGGTATCTTGTCGATGCCCATGCGTGTGAATATCTGCTTCATGTCGCGGTCGAAGCTTTCCGACTTTGGGCTGTAGACGCAGTAGCCGGCCGCGGTCTCGATCCAGAGCGATCCGTCCTTGGTTTCCTGAATACTCTTAATGTAGCTGTCGGGTAGTGAACTTCCGTCCAGCGAGTTGCATTGGAAGCTCTTGAAATTGTATCCGTCGTAGCGATAGAGTCCTGATGGCGTGCCAAACCACATAAATCCTCTTTTGTCTTTATGTATACAGTTGATGTGGCTCGATGTCAGTCCGTTTCTTACGTCCAGTGTCTTGAAGACGTAGTCTGCCATGACTATCACAGGTGCTATCAGCAGCAATGCAAGAAGTAGTTTCCTATATTTTCTCATATTATATATGTATACATTATTTATTTTATATCATGCAAGAGTAGTGGTCTACCACACCCAGTAGTTTCTTGTCGGCATCGGCCACCAGTACAGTGTGAATTTTGTACTTGTGCATGATGCGCTGTATTTCTGTTATCTTTGTGTCGGGCGAAACCATCTTTGGTTCGCGAGTCATGATATCGCTCACGGTGTGGTCGAAGAATTCGGCCTGCCAGCGTTCCATGGCTCGTCGTATGTCGCCGTCGGTAATAAGTCCTGCAATGTGTCCGTCTATTTCGGCCACGCCCAGTCCCAGTTTGCCCTTGCTCACGTGGATGATTGCCTCGCCCAGGTGCATTTCTGGTGGTAGTATCGGCATGTCGTCGCTACGCATCACGTCCTGTGCCGTCGTAAGCAGACGTTTACCCAGTTCGCCACCGGGATGGAAGTGGGCGAAGTCCTGAGGCTGGAAGTGTCGTTCTTCCATCAATGCTATGGCCAGCGCATCGCCCATGGCCAGTGTGGCCGTCGTCGAGCTGGTGGGAGCAAGGTTCAGCGGGCAGGCTTCGCGTGCTACGCTGATGTTCAGGTGGCAGTCGGAGTACTTGGCCAGTAGCGATTGTGGGTTGCCGCTCATGCCGATGATGGGTATTTGCATGTGTAGCACCATTGGAATGAAACGTAGCAGCTCGTCGGTTTGGCCAGAGTTCGAGATTGCCAGTACCACGTCGTCGCGTGTCATCACGCCCAGGTCGCCATGATAGACGTCCAGCGGATTGACGAAGAAGGCCGGTGTTCCTGTCGAGGCGAGGGTGGCGGCTATTTTTGCTCCGATGTGTCCGCTCTTGCCAACGCCCGTCACAATTACTTTGCCCTTGCAATGAAGCATCAGCTTCACAGCCTGATCGAACTGCTCGTCCATCTTCGGAATGAGGTCGAGCAGAGCCTGAGCTTCGTCCTTGATTGCTTGTATGCCGTATTCTCTTACAGTCACTTTCAGTATTCTGTTCTTAATCTTTTAATAATTTTTCTACGAGCCCTTCCAGTTTGTCAAGCTCAAGCATATTGGCTGCGTCGCTGAGTCCCTGGTCAGGGGTGGGGTGCACTTCAAAGAAGTAACCTGTGGCTCCGAAGGCTTTGGCTGCCAGCGCCATCGAGGGCACGAAGCGTCGGTCGCCGCCAGTCTTGCCGCCTGCCGTATCGGGGCGTTGCACAGAATGGGTACAATCCATAATCACCGTAGGCACCAACTCGAGCATGTCGCAGATGTTGCGGAAGTCGACGACCAGGTTGCCGTAGCCCATCATGTTGCCTCGCTCCGTGAGCCACACCTCTGTGGCGCCTGCCTCGCGGGCTTTCTCCAGAGGCCAGCGCATGTCGCGACCACTCAGAAACTGTGCTTTCTTGATGTTCACCGTCTTGCCGGTTCGTGCCGCAGCTACCAGCAGGTCGGTCTGCCTGCAAAGGAAGGCTGGAATTTGAATGACGTCGCACACCTGTCCCACGGGTTCTGCCTGCCATGCTTCGTGGATGTCTGTCAGCACGCGCAAGCCATGCTTTTGCTTTACATCGCTCAGCATCTGCAGTCCGCGGTCAATGCCAGGACCTCGGAATGAGTGGATGCTCGTGCGGTTGGCCTTGTCGAACGATGCCTTGAAGATGATGTCGGTACCCAGCCTTCGGTTGATTTCCACCAACTTGACGGCAACGGTATCGAGCAGTTCAGCCGACTCGATGACACAGGGTCCTGCTATAAATATAGTGTTTGTCATTCTTTTCTTAGCTCTTTCAAACGTGCAAAGTTACGCATTTCTTCTCTAAATTGCAAGAATTAATCATTAATTTCGCATAAAAACGAAAAAAAAACAGGAAAACCTTTGGTTGTTACAAAGTTTTTTGTACTTTTGCAGCCGATTTAAGAAACCTCCTGTTTTCGCACACAGCGGTACAGGACTAAATGTTTAACAATTTAAAAAGGTAAAAAGAAATGAAAAAGTTATTTTCTCTTATTGCAGTTGCTTTCGTAGCAATGAGTGTGAACGCACAGGTTTATGTTGGCGGTAGCCTTGGTATCGACGCTTGGAGCAGCCAGAAGAACGCTGGTGACCGTAGCGAGACCACCTTCATCATTCTTCCTGAGGTTGGCTACAACCTGAACGACGAGTGGGCCGTAGGTACTGTGATTGGTTATGTCAGCGACAAGTGGAATCACATCAACGGCATCAGCGAGAGCGCTTTCACTTTCAATCCCTATGCTCGCTACACTTACCTGAAGGCTGGTAAGGTGAGCCTCTTCGTCGATGGTGGCGTTGAATTCACTACAGCTTCTAAGGCTGACTGGAACGATCTCGCTATTGGTCTGAAGCCGGGTCTGGCTGTAAGCCTGAGCGACAACATCAGCTTCGTTTCTCATCTGGGCTTCATCGGCTACGACGTGCTTAACCCCGATGGTGACGACAACAACACTAGCAAGTTCGGTCTCGACCTGAGCGGCAACAACCTGACCTTCGGTCTGTACTTCAACTTCTAATCAGAGAGAACATTCAATCAAAAAGAAGAGCCTGAGCGACATTTGCTCAGGCTCCTTTTTTTTGTCAGGATATTTCAGGGCATTTGCTTGATGTAGACATCCTGTTGCGGGAACGGTATTTCTATGCCGTTCTTCTTGAGTGTGTCGTAGACGGTCTTCAGCACGTCGCTCACCACGTAGACCTTCTTTACGGCGTCGGCCCATACGAAAAGTTTGAAGTCGACGCTCGAGTCGTTCATGGTCGTAACTACCGACTTTACTTTCTTCTTTGGGTCTATCCACTGGTGGTGCATGTTGTTTACGGCTTCCTCTACAACCTGAGCCACCTGATGCAGGTTCGAGCCGTAGGCTACGCCGAAGGGGATGGCAGCCAGCACATAGCCGTGGTTGCGGGTCAGGTTCTTGTAGTTCTTTGCGAAGAGTTGTGAGTTCTGGAAAGTAATCACCTCACCATAGAGCGATTCGATGACTGTCGACGTGTAGCTGATGCTGGCCACCTTGCCCATTGTGCCGTCGACCTCAATCCAGTCGCCCACCTTGATGCGGCCTGCCATGAGCGTGGCACCATAGTAGATGTTCTCGATGATGTCTTTCAAGGCGAAACCGATACCGGTTGAGAGACCGCCTCCGATGGCCAGCAGCCAGGTCACGCTGATGTGCAGCAGCGAGAGCGACACCATGAGCCACAAACCCCATACGAGCACCTGAATGACGTTTTTGCCCATGACCTCGCGCGAAGCAGCTGTCGAGGGGTCTTGCGTTTCGAAGTGCAGTCGCAGGAAGGCAAGGATGGTCGATGTGATATAGCGGAACACGAACCACAGGCAGATGACGATGGAGAGCTTCAGTATGCTTATTTTCACATCCTTCAGGTCGATGAAGTTCTTATTATAGATGCGCCAGCACAGGTCGCTCAAGTTAAACACTTCGGCAGCCCAGTAGACGCTGAGCATCACCGAGAGCACTCCCAGCACAGGCAGCAGCACTTCGTATATAAACAGGTAGGCCCACGACTGCGTGATGGGTTTCTGGGCGAAGTGGTGATGGTCGCCATAGTTCTTCAGCCAGCTCGACAGGCATGTAATGGTGAGGATGCACGTGAGCTGCATGATCCACCAGATGAGCACCTGTACGGCCAGCAGCGTGTAGCCCAGCCACGAGCATGCCATCGACACGATGAAGATGGCCAGCGAGATGTAGGTGTAGAACATGTCCTGTCGCGGAATGTTCTGGTTGTGGCGCACGATGACGCTCCATTGCCACAGCGTGCATATCAGCAGTAGCGGCGGATAGACCATGTTGACCAACTCCTTGGGCACCAGCACGATGCGTGAGGTGATGACCAGGAAGCCCATCACCACCAGCGGGGCATAGATGCGGAAGGCGCTGCGTATCTGGTCGCCATTGACGCGCAGCAGTAGCGACACGAGGATGACGCTCAGCAGCCAGGCATATTCAATGAGCAGGCCCGAGGCCATGATGAAGAAGTTCTGCTCGATGGTGTTGCGCAGAATGCCCAGGATGACGGCAAAGGTGATGGTGGTCGTAGCCATGATGATGCAGGCCCGCTTCTTGAGGAAGACGGGAGTGTGCAGTCGTTTGGGCATCAGTCTGAACACAATCTGGTTGAGCAGTACGGCCACGATGACGTAGAACAGAATCAGGCCGAACAGTCCGAAGATGACGCCGCTGTCCCATTGCGAGTTGTTGCTGGGGCGATACTTGTTGGCCAGGGTTTCCTTCAGTTCCTGCCATCGTGTGCCAATGTTGTGCATCACGCTCAGATAGTTTTCGCCGCCGTTGCGGAAAATGTTGGTCTGTATCTCGTTGTAGCGCAGGTTGGCGTAATCGTTCAGCCGCTCCAGGCGCTGCTCCGTTTGCTCATAGTAGCCCATGTACTCGGTTGTCTGTCCGCGTTGCTCGGCCAGCTGGTTGCGAATGCTGGTGGCCAGCGTCATGCACACGTTGCGGTCGGTCTTGGCCTGTTGGCCCAGAATGCCGATGGGCATCGCCTTCAGACTGCCTATGAGGCTGTCGAGCTTGGCCGTTTCCACGTCGGTACTTTCGAGCGTGGCACGGAAGGGCACCTGCTTACGCTGGAAGTCGCGATACTGCTCGATGGCCTCGTGGCAGGCGTAGGTCAGGTCGAACACGTAGTCGCTTTTCTGCGAGTAGAGCATCAGCGCATTCTGATTAGAGCGCCGCATGGACTCGAACAATTGTTCGAGCACCTGCTTGTCCTGCTGCCGTCGTTCGCCGGCCTCTCCACTCAGTTCCTTGTAGTACTCGGTCAGTTCCTGCCGGAGCACGTTCAGCGTCTGCTCCAGGTCTTTCTCCTTGAGCACCGCCTGGCTATCGAGCGCAAAGCCCACGATAGCAATCCATAATAGTAGTAGTCTTCTCATCTTATTTTTTGGCGTGCAAATGTAGTTATAATATCTGACAAGACAAAGTCGTCTACGGTTAAAAGTTATTAAAGGTGCTTCCTGCCAGATGGGACTTCTGAATGGTTCTTGGCAAAAAAACAATCCTTTATTTGTTTATCTGACTTTTTTTCTATATCTTTGCAGCATTTTAAAACTACTCTTGAATTTTCTAAACTACGAATAATGAAGAAACTATTATATTTTATAGTCTTCCTGGCCATCTTAACGGCAGGCTGCAACGGCAATCGCAAGGTGACCGAAACCCAGCGCAGGGAGGCCGACAGCCTGATAAATGAGGCTTATAAGGAAAGAGACTACGCGTTGATAGCGAAGCTGGCCGACAGCTTGAGAAAAGATGGGGCAATCTCTGAGGGAAAGGCCGACTATTGGTTGGGCTATTCCTACGACCGACAGATGCAGAAGCGCCTGGCAGAGCTCTACTGGAAGACGGGTCTTGCCGAACTGAAGAATTCTACCAGCCCAGAAGACGTTCATCTCTATGTCAACATGGCCAGCCGACTGACAGGTCTGAAGTGCATCTGGGGCGAATACGAGTCAGCGTTGAAGCTGGCCGTTCCCATCGTGGAACACCTGCAGAAGCTTGGCTGCGACACGACGAGCGACTACACCAACCTGCTCATCTACGTAGGCTGTTGCCAAAGCCGCTTCGGCATTTCCGACTCCATGACAAACTCCACGCTCCAGCGCAGCTATCAGAACCACCGCAGGCTGATGCAGCAGCATCCGGGAGCCACCTCCTGTCGCGATGCCATGATTGGCGTCATCAACATCTGCTTCAACTATCTGGAAATAGGCGAATATAAGAATGCGCTCGAATGGGTCAACTGTTACGGCGACCTCATCGACGAGTATGAGAAGCAGCCCGACGGGCGTCCTGAATACATCGAGCGGCAAAAGGCGCGCCACGCCATCTTCCTTGCTACGGCATTAGAAGGTCTGGGCCAAAAGCAGAAAGCCTTCGAAACTTACGAAGAATACAAGAAGACACCGTTCAGCCAGACCGCCGAAGGCAAGATTCAGGGCGTCGACTATCTGAGGGTAGCCGGACGCTGGCAGGAGGCGGCCGACAACTACAGCTGCCTCAACAAGCTCATGGAGGAGTTCAAGACCAGCTATTCGCTGGAAAACATTCAGAAGATGATGCTGAAAAAATATGAGGCCAATATGCGGGCGGGCCGCTTAGACACCGCAAGAGCAGTCAGCATGGACATCTCCCTCCACCTCGACTCGGCCATCACCAGCACCCGTCTGGCCGATGTCCGCGAGCAAGAGGCTGTCCACCAGAAAGAGCTGGAGATGGTGGCCGAACGCGAGCGGGCACAGCAGCAACAGCAGATGAACAGGCTCGGCATGATGGCCACCCTCATCTTCGCCCTGCTCGTCTACATCTTCGTGCGCCACAAGGCAGCCAAGCGCCTTGCCGAGGTAAAGGCTGCTCAGGAGCGCATAGAGAGCGAGCTCCGCATTGCCTGCGACATACAGATGTCGATGCTGCCCCACAACTTCCCCCAGCTCGACGGACTCGACATGTATGCCTCCATGACCCCAGCCAAGGAGGTGGGAGGCGACCTCTACGGCTACTTGCTTGAGAACGACAGACTCTATTTCGCGGTGGGCGATGTGTCGGGCAAGGGCGTCCCAGCCTCCCTGTTCATGGCTCAGGCCACGCGCCTGTTCCTCACCCTTGCCAAGCAGGGCATGATGCCTGCCGAGATATGCACACGCATGAACAACGCGCTGAGTGGCGACGACAACGCGCAAGGCATGTTTGTCACCTTCTTCCTCGGCCTGATAGACCTGAAGACCGGCCATCTCGACTTCTGCAATGCCGGTCATAATCCTCCCGTCATAGGCGTAGGCGAGAACCACGCCGACTTCCTCGAAATGCTGCCCAATGTGCCGATAGGCTTGCTCCCAGGCATGGAGTACGAAGGCGAGGAGATAGCCTGTATCAGCGGGCGCCCCATCTTCCTTTATACCGACGGACTCAACGAAGCCGAGAACATGGAGCAGCAGCAGTTCGGCGACGACCGCATGCTGGAGCTGCTCCGCAACATGCCGTTCGACTCTGCCCAGCAGGTCATAGAGTCGATGCAGCAGGAGGTTGAGCAGCACAGGGGTGGGGCAGAGCCTAACGACGACCTCACGATGTTCGTCCTGCGTTGGCAATAAAGGTTACCTTTGCACATAGAGGAAACAGGATGGAGAATTTTGCAGCCATCGACTTCGAAACGGCCAACAATGAGCGCTCATCGGTGTGTTCCGTTGGCGTCGTCATCGTTCGTAATGGTGAGCTGGCCGACTCGTTCTATTCCCTCATTCAGCCCGAACCGAACTATTACAACTACTGGTGCAGCCGGGTTCATGGCCTCTGCCAGCAGGACACCGACGATGCGCCGGTATTCCCCAAGGTGTGGGCCCAGATAGAGCCGCTTATTGAAGGCTTGCCCCTCGTTGCCCACAACAAGCCCTTTGACGAAGGCTGCCTGAAGGCCGTGTTCCGCGTCTATCAGATGGACTATCCCGACTATGAGTTCTACGACACCCTTGCCGCCTCCCGGCGTGCTTTCCGCTATTTGCCCGACCATCAGCTGCACACCGTAGCAGCCGAGTGTGGCTATCGCTTGGAAAACCACCACCACGCCCTGGCCGATGCCGAAGCCTGCGCCTGGATTGCAAGAGAGATATTGTAGAGTATAACCGTCGTTATGAAAAAAAACTCCGCCTTTGCAAAGAGCAGACTGCAGAGGCGGAGTTTTTTATGTGTAGGAGATACTAGAAAATATCTATGGGGACAAGCTTGTTGCTATCCTTGTCGTAGCGGATGGGCTGGGTGTAGGAGATGGTTTTGCCGTCGTAGATGACGCTGGCGTCAATACCTCGCCGGAGAAACTCGTCGATGAGGGCTTTATCGTGGTAGGCACGCATGCTCGTCCAGGCTGTGGTCATCGCCTGGCAGTTGAAAATGGAGGTCAGCTCGGAAACCTGCATGTCTGTGAACAGCAGGGCGTACTTAATGTAGTAAATGTCGTAAATAGAATTTAGCATACTTTTAATTTTTGAAGTTAATAAAATGGTTACTTCCACATCGTACCTTGGCCACCGTGGCTCTATGCTTTGCTCGGTTGAGCTGACGCTCTTCCTCTCTCTCGACTCGGCAAAGCTCAAACTTGTTTGGCTTTGCGCTCGCTGTTCGCTCGGTTGGCGAGTCCATCCGAAGATGACTGCTCTTGATGTTTCGGTTGCAAAATTACAAAAAGATATGCAATCTCGCAAGCGATTCGTGATTTTTCTGCAGGCCAGGAAGTGAAAGGCTCGTGCAATACTGCGTTTCTCTGGCGTGCGTTTTTGCTGCGTTGCATTTTTTGGGGGGGCAAAGAGGCGCTCTGAGGGTGGCTCAGGGGCGCTATGAGGTGGTTCAAAGGCGCTATGAGCAAGCTCAAAGGCGCTTTGGCTCCGTGAATCGGATAGATTAGTGCCGTGAATCGGTTGGATTAGTCGGCTGAATCGGTTGGATTAGTCGGCTGAATCGGGGCGATTCGTGCCGTGAATCTGCAGGCTCCGCCTCGAAGGGCTCGAGGTGCCGGTTCGTGGGGCTCGAGGTGCCGGTTCGTGGGGCTCGAGGTGCCGGTTCGTGAGCCTCCTGGTGCCGGTTGTCCAAAATTATTTACATCTTTTGCTTTTCTCTCATTTTTTTTTCGTACCTTTGCCGAGAAGTCATGAAGTGATTGATGATACTACTGAGTTTTGATACAGAAGAGTTTGACGTACCCCGTGAGCATGGAGTGGACTTCACGCTGGAAGAGGGTATGAAGGTAAGCGTCGAAGGTACCCGCCGCATACTCGACGTGCTGAAGACAAACGGCGTTCGTGCTACTTTCTTCTGTACGGGCAACTTTGCCGAGCATGCTCCTGAGATGGTACGCCGCATCGTGGACGAAGGGCATGAGGTGGCCTGCCACGGAGTAGACCATTGGCAGCCGAAAGAGACGGATTTCGCGCGTTCGAAGGAGATTGTCGAGCGTGTTGCCGGCCGCACGGTCAATGGTTACCGTCAGCCTCGTATGTTTCCTGTGGTAGAATCGGAAATCAAGCGGGCCGGCTATCGCTACAACTCATCGCTCAACCCTGCGTTCATACCAGGTCGGTACATGCATCTGACGGCTCCTCGCACCTGGTTTGTGGAAGACGGCGTGATGCAAATACCCGCCTCGGTGACGCCGTGGCTTCGCTTCCCGCTGTTCTGGCTGTCGTTACACAATCTGCCAGAGGTGCTGTATCACTGGATGGTGCGATGCACGCTAAGGCGCGATGGCTACTTCGCAACTTATTTTCACCCTTGGGAGTTCTATGACTTGAAAGAGCATCCTGAATTCCGCATGCCCTTCATTATCAGGAATAATAGTGGCCGGCAGATGGTGCAGCGTCTGGACAGCCTGATCAGGATGCTGAAGGAGCGTCGGTACGAGTTTATCACCTATAACGAATTTGCAGACTTACATCAATGATTACACTTGCTACGGTTTCACCTTGTTATAACGAAGAAGAGGTGCTTCGCCATTCGGCAGAACGGATGACGATGCTTTTCCAGCGCATGACTGCCGAAGGCCTTATTTCGCCAGACAGCATGATGGTGTTTGTCAACGACGGCAGCAGCGACAGCACATGGGACATTATCCGAGCGCTGAATAGGCAGAACCCTCAGGTGCGCGGCATCAATCTGGCCAGGAACGTTGGCCATCAGAATGCCATCATGGCCGGCATGATGACGGCCATGGAGTGGGCCGATGCGGTCGTTACCCTTGATGCCGATCTTCAGGACGACATAGAGTGTATTCCGCAGATGGTGAAGGATTTCCAGGAGGGCTACGACATCGTGTATGGTGTGAAGGTGTCGCGAAAGGCCGACCCGCTTATCAAGCGCCTGACGGCTCAGGCTTTCTACAAGTTGCAGGCGTCGATGGGTGTGGAAAGCGTCTTCAACCATGCCGATTTCCGTCTGATGAGCCGGCGGGCCTTGCGCATGCTGGAAGGCTATGGCGAGCGAAATCTATACCTGCGCGGGCTTATCCCCATGATAGGCTTGCCGTCGGCCACGGTCGACGATGTGATTGGCGAGCGACAGGCCGGAACGTCGAGGTTCACGCACCGCAAGATGTTGCATCTGGCACTCGACGGCATCACCTCGTTTAGCGTAAAACCCCTCTACAGCATCATCTATCTCGGCATTGCATTCCTCTTCATCAGCTTCTGTATTGGGCTTTATGTGCTCCGTGCATTGCTGATTGGCACAGCAGTTTCGGGCTGGGCGTCGCTCATCCTTAGTGTCTGGGCGGTAGGCGGGTTCATCCTCATCTGCGTAGGCATTACGGGGGTATATATTGGCAAGATATATACTGAGGTGAAGCGCCGTCCTCTTTACAATATTCAGGAAATCTTATGAGCTATAGGCAAGAGTTTGGGCGAATCGTTCGTTTCGGCATTACCGGCGTCGTGTCTACGTTGGTGCACTATGGTGCCTATCTTCTTGCCTTGCGCTGGGTGAGTGCTACACTTGCTTACACCGCAGGCTATGGTGTAGCGCTGTGCCTGAACTACCTGCTCACCACCTTCTTCACCTTTAAGAAGCAGCCCAGCAGGCGAAATATGGCGGGGTTTGTGGTCAGCCATATCGTGAATTACCTGTTGGAGATTGGCGTGCTGAATGCTCTGATATGGCTGGGAACTGACGAGCGGCTGGCAGGCATGCTGACACTCGTAGTCGTAGTTCCCGTCAACTTCCTTATTCTGCGGAAGGTATTTGTCCGCCGAGAGCCTTGAAGAGCCGAATGCTTGCATCTACCTGCTGATAGCGGTTCTCGAGCAATGAGAGCCGGGCCTCTAAGAGCGACTGGCGGGCCATAAGCACCTGGAGGAAGTTGACATCGCTTTCATAGCGCATACGGGTCTCGGTAGTCTGCAGTACGTGGTTGAGCTTCTCTATGCGCTGTTCGTTCTGCGTGGTGGCCTTTCGGGCATAGTGCAGGTCGGCCATGATGTCGTTCACCTCCTGTGAAGCCTCGATGAGTGTCTGCCGGAAATGAATATTCGCCTCTTCCTGCTCAATCTTGGCCTGCTTCAGTCTTGCCCTTAGTCGCCCTTGAGCGAAGATGGGCATGGTGAGCGAGCCGATGGCCTTCGTGAGCAAGCCTGACAGCGAGCCGTCTTCATCAGATTGATAGTTCCATCCTGCCTGCCCGACTATTGTCAGGGAAGGGTAGAGTTCAGCACGAGCTTCGTTGGTGAGATAGAATGCGGCTTTCAAGGCTGCTTCTGCCTGGCGTACGTCTGGACGTGTGGACAGAGCCTGCACGGGGATACCGTCTGCCGACTTCAATGCCTGTACAGACGACTGGAAGTCGTTACGCAGGATGTGTCCGCTCTTGCGCCCCAATAGGGTGCAGAGGGCATGCTCCGTGTGCAGCATCAGGTTCTGCAGCTCTTCAAGCTTTATCTCAGCTTCCAGCAGGCTGCTCTCCGACTGGCTTATCTCGTCGCTGGTGGCCTCGCCGACAGCCATCAAGGCTTTCTGCGCACGGATGCTCTCCTCCCAGCTCTTGATGATGTCGCGCGTCTCGCCCATCTGCGCATCGAGCATCTCCAGCTGATAGTATGTGGCAGCGATGGTCGCAATGAGCTCTACCTGCACAGCCTGTACATAGGCTTGTTGCTCCTCGACCGAGGCAGCGGCTGCCTTGCGCGCGTTCTGCATCTTGCCGAAGATGTCTATCTCCCAGCTCACCTCAGGTCCGAAGGTCAAGGTGCTCTCGGTTGTTTCCTTCATTTTGCTGGTCTCTCCTTCGCCATTCAGACTGACTTCGGGGAACAGGGCTCCTGTAGCCTGCCTCATTTCTGCCTTGGCGGCATCAACATGCAGCTTGGCAATGCTGAGGTCGCTATTGTTGGCCAGTCCTTCCTCAATGAGTGTGACGAGGCTGGGGTCAGTAAACATGTTGCGCCAGCCTTGCAGGGCAACGCTATCTGTGGGGTTGGCCTGTGGCAGGTCGAGACGCACAAGGCTATCGGTTTCCACCTGTTGCGGTTTGTAGTTGGAATAGGTCTTGCAGCCCCCTAACGACAGGCTGACGAGCACAATAAGCATCCCAGCCGTCGGCTTGATGCGCCGCGACAGGTGCTTTTCTTCAATCTTTTGGAAGAACATAAAGAACAGGGGCACAAAGAAGAGAATGGCCAGTGTGCCGACTGTCATTCCTCCAATCACGCATAGGCCGAGCGATATGTTGCCCATGGCTCCTGCTCCTGAGGCAAAGGCCAGGGGCAGCAGACCGATAATCAGCGTGAGGGCCGTCATCAGGATGGGGCGCAGGCGCGCCTTCGCAGCATCAAGAGCTGCCTCGCGAATGGACAGCCCCTGAATGCGGCGCTCGCTGGCATACTCGGTGAGCAGAATGGCCGTCTTGGCCAGCAGTCCTACGAGCATGATGATGGCAATCTGCATGTAGATATTGTTCTCTATCTCAAAGGCGAGTGCGAAGACGCAACTGCCCACCAGTCCGAAGGGTACACTGAGCAGCACGGCCAGCGGGATGAGCAGGCTTTCGTAGAGCGAGCAGAGTACCAGATAGATGAAGATGATGACAATCGCGAATATCCATAAGGTATTGTTGGAAGTTTCGGCCTCTTCGCGGGTAGTGCCCGTAAATTCATAGCCATAACCTTGGGGAAGTACCTTCCGCGACGTCTCTTCTATGGCCTTGATAGCATCGCCTGAGCTGTAGCCGTCCTCAGGCTCCACCTGAACACCGATACTGGTGAAGAGGTTGAAACGGTCCAGTGACTGCACGCCGTAACTCTTCTTGAGTGAAATAACTTCGGTGATGGGGATGAAGTCTTTTTGTACACCCGTGATAAAGATGTTGTTCAAGTCATCCTTGTCGGCACGCAACTCTGGATCAGCCTGCAGCATGACGTGGTAGAGGCGACCGAAGGCATTGAACTGCGAGGCATAGTTACTGCCGACATAGCCATTGAGCAAGCTCAACACGCTGGAGGGATCGACATCATAGCGCTGACACATTGATGCATTGACAGAGACGGTGTACTGCGGATAGTTGACTTCATAGGTACAATATACATCGCCAATCTCCTCACGTTCGCTTAATGCCGCAATAAAGCGGTCAGTGGTCTCTTTTACCTTCGTGATGGAATCACCTTCAAAATTCTGAATGTTGAGTTCAATACCACTGGAAAAGCCATAGCCGGTAACGGTGGGCATGGCGTAGGTGAACATAGTAGCAGTCTTGATACTGTCAACACGTTCCTCAATCTTCTCAATGACGGCGTCGATTTCCTGGTCACTGTCCGATCGCTCATCCCAGTGTTTCAACTTAATAATCAGGATGCCCGTGTTGGCACCGTCGCCACCCAGAATGCTCCAACCTGCCGTTGAAGCCACAGATTCTATTTCTTCGATACCCTCGATGGCCTTGGTAGCCTTCTGCACCGTCTTTTTTGTCTGCTCCAGCGTAGAACCAGCCGGCGTAGCAATATCAACAAACACATTGCCAGTATCTTCATCAGGCACCAGGCTTGTAGGAATCATCCGCAGGAAGCCCCAACCCAGAATGATGGCGACAGCGGTGACGCCTGCGGCTATCCACTTATGTCGCATAAAGACTGCCAACGCAGAGAGATACTTCTCAGTGATTGTGGCGAAAGCAGTATTGAAAGCCGTGTAGAATTTATGTTTGTTAGTATTATTTTTCATCAGCAGGGCACAGAGGGCTGGTGAGAGGGTCAGGGCGTTGATGGTAGAGATGACAACGGCCACAGCCATCGTCAGTCCGAACTGTTTATAATAGGTGCCACTCACTCCACTCATGAAGGAGGTTGGAATGAATACACACATAAAGACAATGGTGGTGGTAATGACAGCAGTACCGATATTCCCCATTGCTCCTATAGTAGCCTTATAGGCACTGCGCTCACCCTTCTCGAACTGGCTCTGCACGGCCTCAACCACCACAATGGCATCATCGACCACCGTTCCGATGACCAGCATAAGAGCAAACAGCGTAATGAGATTCAAAGAGAATCCAGCCACGTAGATGAAGGCGAAAGTGCCGATGAGCGACACGAGGATGCTGGTGGCGGGAATCAGCGTGGCTCTGCCGCTCTGGATGAAGAGCAGCACAACGAGCACCACGAGGATGATGGCCTCAATGAGGGTCTTGTAAACCTCATGCATTGAGGCATCGAGAAAATGGTTGGTATCAAGCAACACACAGAACTCCAACCCTGGCGGCAACTGGTGCTTCACTTGCTCCATCTGACGGTCAATCTCATGGTTTACCTGACTGGCATTCGAACCCGCAGCCTGTGTCAGAATGGCCACCGTGCCGTTGTGACCGTTCACCCAGCCATCATTGGCATAATTCTCCGTACCGAGTTCGCAACGCGCTACATCCCTCAGAAGCAGGTCACCACCGCTAGGTAGTGATCTGAGGACAATATTACCAAACTCCTCCTCATTAATCAGACGCCCTCGATATACCAGCGTATATTGGAATGTGTTCTTCGAGTCCTCTCCCAAAGTACCAATAGCAGCCTCAATATTCTGGGCGTTCAGTGCCTCCTCAATATCACTTGGTGAGAGGTCATACATGGCCATCCGTTTGGGATCCATCCAGATACGCATGGCATAGACATTGCCCAACAGCTGTACTTGGCTGACGCCTTTGATACGCTGCAGGCGTGGACTGATATTGATATTGAAATAGTTGGTTATGAAGTCGTTGTCATAGCGATTGTCTGGACATTCCAAGGCAATTATTTTCAAATACGCCCGTTGCTCTTTCTCTACATGCACACCTGTCTCAATCACCTCCTGAGGCAAGATGCCTTCCATTTCGCCAACGCGGTTTTTCACCATGACTACGGCTATATCAGGGTCGATACCCGACTTAAATACGACGGAGATAGAGGCACTGCCGCTATTGGTGGAGGAAGAACTGATATAGTCGATACCATCGATACCATTGATAGCCTCCTCCAAAGGCACAATGACACTCTTCTGAACAGCATCGGCACTGGCACCGGTATAGTCGGCACTCACCTCTACGACAGGAGGCGCAATATCCGGGAACTGCTCAACGGGCAGATTCACAAATCCGACGACACCCAACAGCATAATTACTATGGCAAGTGCCATCGACAATATCGGACGGTCTATGAAAAACTTGCTCTTCAATTCTTCAACTCTTCAATTATTCAATTTTTCAATTTCACCCTCTGCCCGTCTCTCAACAGTCCCGCACCTTCGGCAATGATAACATCGCCCGTTTTCAAACCACTTGTAACAACGTAGGCCCGACCATCATTGTAGGGCATTGTCTCCACTGGAGTTGCCTTTGCCACACCGTCGATTACCTTAAATACAAATATCTTGTTCTGAATGTCAAAGGTAGCCTCCTGTGGAATGACAATAGCATCTTTTATCAAGTACGGAACTCTGACAGTACCATTGCTGTTGTTACGAAACAGTCCGTCGGGATTATCAAACGAAGCCCTAATGACCACTGTGCCCGTTCCGTTTTGCACATTGCCACTGATGGCATCAATACGGCCTTTGTGCTCCATCTCCTTGCCCCAGTAGGTGGTCAGGGTGACGTCAGGCAACTTGTCCGGCAGTTCGTCGATGCCGCACTGATAGTATTGCGTCAGATCGTAGAGCGTCTTCTCCGACATTCCCATATAAGCATGGATATGGCTCGGGTCGGTTACGGTAGCCATTTCAGTTTCAATCGAAGGGTCAACCATCTCGCCAACTCGGTATTCGAACATGCTGAGCACACCGTCGGACGGACTCCTCACAATGGTATAAGACAGCTCGTTCTGGGCGGTTGCGAGGTCGGCTTTTGCCTCGGCCAGAGCTGCCTCAGCCTCAGTGGCTTCGTTACGTGCCTTGTTCAGGTCGAAGTCGCCGATGACATGCTGGCGGAACAGCTCCTCCTTGCCTTCTAGCGTCTGACGGGCGGTAGCCAACTGCGCCTTGGCACTGTTCACCCTGGCCTCTGCATTTCTCACGGCTGCCTGATAGGATACCTGGTCGATGACGAACAGCGGCTGACCTTTCTTGACACGAGCACCTTCCTTCACACAAATCTGAGTCAGCCTTCCTGCAATCTGCGGACGGATGTCGGCAGGCTGTTCGGATTCAATCAGTGCAGTAAACGCACGGAAGAGGGTGAATTCCCGAGTGGTGATGGTAAGCCCACGATACTCGCCAACCGCATCCTCATCTTCTTCGTCATCGGCATCCCAGCAGCTATAGACTACTCCTCCTGACAACAACAGAGTTGCCAGAAAAGCCATGAGGTATCTTGTTTTCTTAGTCATCAGTGTCAGTTCTTCTTTAGATGCTGCAAAGATACGAAATCTTGCCGTAAAAACAAAAACAAATCCATTTTTTTTCTTCTGTTTCGCAGATTATTGTTACCTTTGCAGCACAAAAATAATCAATTATGACTGCGAGAATTAAGTCGTGGCAGGTGATGCTGCTGGTCTTCATGGGTGTTTTCCTGGTGCGCAACCTGATGCTGCCGATGGCCTCAGACGATATTCCCTATGCTTTTGTCTGGGATGGAGCCGATAAAGGCAATCTGCTCGACGGGGTGGGCCCCCGAGAGCGTATTTCTTCGTTTGGCGATATCATCCGTTCGCAGTACTCCCACTACATGACGTGGGGTGGTCGGGTCATAGGCATCGGGCTGACACAGCTTTTCGCATGGGAGGGAAAGCATGTGTTCGACTATCTGAACACTTTGGTCTTTATTGCACTTGCGTTTCTTATCTTTAGAGTGGGTACGGGTAGGAAGTTCAGCGAGATGAACGGCACGTATATGTTTTGGATACTGTTCGCATTCTGGTTCCTGCTTCCCGACCCCTTCCTCACTACGCTCTGGATGTGCGGCAGCTGTGTCTTCCTGTGGACGGCTGTCATAGGGCTGCTCTTTCTGCTGCCATACGCAAGGGCTTATTGGACAGACGGCAGTAGCCTTTCATCTTCCACCTCTTCCGTTGTCATGGCCTTTGCCGGCCTCTGTGCTGGCTGGTCAGTAGAGACGGGTGCTTTCGTCATTGGGTTTGTCACCTTCTTTGCGCTCATCTATTTCTGGCGCAGGAAGCAGCTGAAGACGTGGATGGTGGTGGGCTTCGTGTTCCTTTGTATTGGGGGATTGATGCTCGGTCTGGCGCCAGGCGAGATGGTGCGTCTGGAGCTGCAGCGTAAGTACGAATACAACCCAGAACTGCCGGCAGATATGTATTGGACACCGCTGATGTATTATATCAATTACGTTGAGTGCTTCAAGCCCGTGGTGGGCAAGCAGATTCCCTTGTTGCTGTTGATCGCATTCTATGTCTGGCGTTTGCCGAAGGGACAGCGCTGGAACAAGACCACACAGTTTCAGGCGGTGATGGTGGGTGGCGCGATGGCGGTGATGCTGGTGCTCCTGTTCGTACCCGTAGCTCCTGCCCGTGCCGGTTTCTTCTCGACGTGTGCTGTTCTTGCAGCCTCGCTTTCGGCGCTGCGCGAACTGCTCAGGGAGAAAGAAGTGCTGGGACAACGCTACCGGCGACTGATACAAGGCTTTGTGGCAGTTTGCATGGCGCTATGGGTGGCTACAACCGCCATCGTGCTTTACGTTGAATGGGACGTGCGCCAGCAGTGGATGAGCCGCATCGACTATATCAATGCCCATCAGGATCAGGATGTGGTCGTGGTGCACCAGATTGATGTGCCGCCCATAGCCGACGAACTGCCCGACTGGTGGTGCTACAACTGCGTGACGTGGAACACCATTGTGCTTGCCTGGGGCTGCGACCTGGAACCGCGTGAAGAGGGAAGCCACAATCTGATGTATGCTCAGTACTATGGCTGGAAAAAGGTGATTACCGACGGCGAAGACCGGCGTACGATAGAATGAGGTCGCCAACCTTCGCACTCTGGTTGCCCATCAGCAGCAGCGTGTATTCACCTGAAAGCCGGGCCAGCTCGTCGAGCTGTTCCTTGGTATAGAGCGCGTCGCTGCCTTCCACGTTGAAGGTGAGTCCCTCCTCGCGTATCTGTACTACCATGAAGGCGTGCTTGGCGCTTTCGGGCGCCTCGATGCGGTAACAGGGATAATCTACTCCGAAGAGGTCTATATACTCATAGATGCCACTTCCGCTGACGTTCATTTCCGTGCCCGTCTGCTCTTCCTGGGGTATGCCGAGGTCGCGCATCATGTGCGACCAGGGGTAGCCGATGGTGCGCATCATGCCGAAGAGGGCGGTGCGCGTCTGTGCTAAAAGCTGTGCCACGCTTTGCTCCGGGTCAGTATTGATGCGTAGCGACATGCTCTTGATGAAATTGCCAAACACCTTATGCGTCAGCTGTTTGTCTGTACGGCCATGATAGGTGGTCATGAAGCATACGGCTGTAGTGCCTGCCATCTGGCCTAAGGCCATTGCATAGGCGGCCACGCAGATGGTAGGCATCATTTTTTTTTGCTGTTCCTCAGACAGGGCATTGGCTTTCAGCCTGATAGCCTTCAGTCTGGAATAGTCGAGCAGATAGATGGAGCAGAGCGTGCGGCCCCAGGGGTTGTCCGTCTGGCGGCAGAAGTCGGTATATCTCAGACCTTTTAGCTTCTCGAGAGTAGCCGTCTTGGCGCGCTCGTAGGCATCGCTGCCATACGAGGCTATCTCCTGCTCGTTCCACTCGGCGCAGATGTCGCCCTGGTCTTCTAATGGCACCCCGTGCATCACATCCTCGAAGGCGCGGCATATCCCTATGATTGATATGCCGTCGAAGAAAAGATGGAAGTGCGCACAGCAGATAACGATGCATTTCTCAGTATCTATGATATTTACACGTATGCCAGGTTCCTCCAGTATCTTGAAAGGTTTTGCAAACTCCTGTTTGCGGGCTTCCCACTCCTCGTAGGTCATCTGATACCGGTTCACGGTGTTGGGCATGTCGGTATCCTCGCTGATCATCCACTTGCCCTCTACCTGCACTAAGTGGGCATGGCAGTAGTGCAGCTTATCTAAGACTTCCTGATAGGCTGCGGCAATTTTCTCGGCAGTGAAATACTGAAGTGGCAGTTCATAGTAGGCACATACCACGTAGCCGTTTTCCATCGTCTCCCAATCAGTTTCCGAGAGCATGTCTTCCTGCGTAGCATTCAGCGGATATAATTCCATGGTCCGATGAGCTTATTACTTGTGCAAAAGTACAAAATCTTTTCATAATAATACAATATCTTTGTTTTTTTTTCTTTTTAAAAATAATTGTTTACCTTTGCACGGTCGAACTTCAAGAATAGAATAATGAAGACATCAAAGCAGCAAGCATGTTTCTGGCAGCATACGCCTTGGCAGGTGGTGCTCTTGCTTTTTGTGGTGCCTTTCTTTGTTCGCAACCTCCTGCTGCCCATGGTGGCCGACGATTTCTCATACGCCTTTATCTGGGATGGCGAGCACGATGGCAACCTGATGGATAATATTGGCCAGCGTGAGCGGATAGCTGGTTTCGCCGACATTCTTGCCTCTCAGTGGTCGCACTACTTCACGTGGGGCGGACGCACGCCGTCGATGTGCTGCATCCAGTTGTTTGCGTGGATTGGCAAAATCTGGTTCGACATTGCCAATACGGCTGTCTTCGTTCTGATGATGCTGGTGTTATACTGGCTTTCGGCCGAAAGCGTGCAGTCGCCGGGCCGGCATAAGGGCGTGTTCCTGTGGGTCATGCTCTGCATGTCGTTTGGGGTCATCGACTATATGTCGGCGATGCTGTGGATGACGGGGGCCTGCGTCTATCTTTGGACAGGACTGTGGGAGTGCCTCTTCATTCTGTTGATGATGAGAGGACAAAGCTTGGAGGTAGGCGAATGGGTTCGGATGCCGGCTGCAGCATTGCTTGGCCTGCTGGCCGGCTGGAGCGAAGAGGCCGGTAGCCTGGTCACGGTGTTGCTGACCGCCTGCTACCTATTTATATATTATCGGCAGCGGATGCTCAGACCCTGGATGGTCGTAGGGTTTGTGTTCCTGCTGATAGGCTGCAGCCTGCTGATGCTGGCTCCAGGCTCCCTGCATCGCGAAGAGCTGATGCTTCGGCTGGCCCCAGAGTATGTGCTGCCTAAGGAGAAGCTGTTCTCTGCCGAGATGTTCTGCGACAACTTCACAGAAGGCTTCCTGCCCATCATCGTTTGGGAGAGTTTCCTCTTCATTCCCATCGTGCTCTACCTCTGGCGTGGCGGGCGCTCACGCCACGTTCTCCTATTCACGGCAGCAGGCCTGTTGGTGCTCTGCGCTATGATGTTCTCCCCTGAGTTTGCGCTTCGTACTGGTTTCCACTCCACCATGTTCCTTACCGTAGCCTCTGCGGCTGCCCTGATGCGTATTGCCCCTTGGCTGCGACAAGCCTTGGTCGCTACCGCTCGCCGCCGGATGCTGACGTCGGCGGTGGGCTGTGCCTGCCTGTTGTACAGTCTGTTTGTCGTGGCAGGCTGCTTTGTCGTCGAGGGCTCCTTTCGTAGGCAGTACGACGAGCGGCTTGCGTACGTTCATGAGCATCGAGATGCAGACAGTCTGGTGGTAAAGGCATTCTATATTCCTTACGGCCTTGACAGGTATCTGGGGCCACGCTCGTTTACCGACTTCCATCTCATCTATGGCTTAGACCTGGAGTCGATGCCCACGGACAACCGCTCGCTCATGTATGCCCTGTACTACGGTCTGCCGCCCATCCGCATCGACCGCGAAGTAGACTGGAAAAAGCGCAATGGAGGTGAATAGGCGTAACACATATCTGATATCGGGAGCGCTGAAGAACTTTGTCCTGGCGTCTGTCCTGACGGCGGCTGCTGCCCAGCTGGCGAGCACTTGCGATGCCATTGTCCTGGCGCAGTTTGAGGGCGAGGAGGCCATGTCGGCCCTCAGCCTGGTGTTGCCTGTCACTACGTTCATCAGCTGTGTAGGCCTGCTCTTGGCCTTTGGTGCCAACGCCCTGAGCGCCAAGGCCATCGGGCGTCACGACCTGGATGGTGCTGCTGCCATTTTCTCAACTGCCGTGTGGTCGATACTTACTATTGGCGTGGGCGTCTCGGTGCTTGCGTTCTTCGGCATTCCTGTGCTGATGCGGCTCATTACCGACGAGCCGTCTCTTCGCGAGCTGCCTGCCGAGTACCTGCGTGTCTATACGTTGGGCGCATGGCTCGAGATGCTGTCCTATGCGCTCTGCCTCTTTGTGGCTGCCGACGGCCATCCGCGCCGAGTCACGGTGGCTGTGGTAGTGGGTATGGCCGTCAATATCGTTGTCGACGTCTTGGCTGTGGGCTATCTCGATTGGGGCATCGTGGGCGTAGCCTGCGGCACGCTCTGCCAGTTTGTTGCCAACATCCTCATGCTCTCGCTCTATTTCCGTCGGCCCTCGTGTTCTTATCGCCTGACTTGGCCCACGATGCGTTGGCGGCAGCTGTTTCGAAACATGCAAGGGGGCGCCTCCGTCAGCATCGGCAATGTGCTCATGTCGGTATCGGTGCTGCTCATTGGCAACATCTGCTTCAATGCTCTTGGCGAGCGGGGTTTCTTCTTCTGGTCGGTTTGTCTGCAGGTGTTGTTGGTGACGGTGGTGTTTATCAATGGTGTGATTGAAGCGCTCTTTGCCATTGGCGGTACGATGCTGGGCGAGCACGACCTGAATGGGTTCCGGCTGCTGGCGCGACGTGCTTTGCTTGGCGTCAGCGTGCTGGTGGGCTTGTTCATGCTTGTCCTGTTTGTTCCTGATGTCGTGGGGGTGCTTTTCGGCGTGGAGGACCCCAGCGAACTGGCGGCATTGAATCACGTCGTCCGTATCTTTTCGTTGATGCTGATTCCTTTTTCTTTGAGTCTTATTCTTGTGGCCGTCTATCAGGTGCTCGAACTTGATGTGCTGAGTGTCGTCAGCGTTGTCAGCTTGTTGGCCGTGCTCATCGGCATGGTTTACTGCTTCTCCATGAGCGTTCCTGGCCATTTGTGGTACGCCTTTCCGCTTGGGGCTTTCCTCTTCCTTGGTCTTCAGCTGCTCTATTCCTACGCTCGAAGCCGCATGCAGCATGGTCGTGTCTCTGGCCTTACGCTTATTCCCTATAGTTCAGGAGGACACTCGCTCGACTGTTCTGTTCATTACCAGCAGGACGAGGTTGCCGCTGTGCTTCTTCAGATGAGGGCTTTTCTGGAAGGGGCAGAAATTGACAAGCCGGCAATTTCCGGCATTGAAGCATGTTGCGAGGAGCTGATGACGGCTATCGTCTTGCACGCTGCGGGGCGTGTGACAAACCATTCCTTCGACGTCCATGTCTATGCCAATCACCAGAGCGTGCTGTTAGCCATTAAATATGGTGGCCGTCCATTCGACCCGATAGGCTTGGGGAAGCGGAGAATGGCGGCCAACGTGACAGAAGACGTGAGCTATAAATATATGTATGGTCAGAATGTCGTCTTGATTAAAGTAAATCAGCTCGCAACGCCTGGTTGCACAGAGGCGCTTTGAGGGTAGCTCAGAGACGCTCTGAGGATGCTCAAAGGCGCTATGAGGAAGCTCAGGGGCGCTTTGGCTCTGTGAATCGGTTGGATTAGTCGGCTGAATCGGATGGATTAGTCCCGTGAATCGGGTGGATTTGTCGGCTGAATCGGTTGGATTTGTTCGGATCACACAGTACAAAAACCCAGTTGCAGACAATCACCATGCAATTCCCCTCCCATGCTTCTTATGATATTGTGCAAAGAACTTTAGTTAATATTTTCTAATTAGGCGGACAATTTTTGTTTGCCTTTTCTTTTCTCTCTGATG
>CACXYH010000011.1 GCA_902771785.1 uncultured Prevotellaceae bacterium | reverse complement strand
GCTACAAAGGTAAGAATAATGCCACGGGAATACAAATATTTTTCCCGTATTTTTCCCGTGATAACGGGAATTTAACGTTCTTTAAGGTTATTAGTGTTGTTGATGTGTTTGTGTAAGTTATTGAAAATCAGCACAAAGTATGCAACTTAAATCATCTTTGATTTCCTTTAATCATCATTTTGATAGTCCAGTAATCCCGACAGAAGAGAGGGAGCTGATAATCATGCGATTACAACTCCTTTCTTTTTTGCCAGTATGTTTGCATGCAACCTTGTAAGCGACGGAATACAGATTACAGATGATACAGATAAAATACAAAAAACACTCCTGCGTACATGCGCACACGCATGTACGCACGACTATTTTATATAATATTATCTGTATCTGTATGTATCTGTATGTATAATATAAGACAGTTGACGGCAGTTCGCAGCAGTTCACAGCAGTTGACGGCAGTTGACGGCAGTTCACGGAAAATGAACTTCCAGAAAACAGTACCTTTGTCGCATCAATCAGCACTACTGACGTCCCCCAAAGGCGCGCTGTCCTCCCTCAAAGGCGCGCTGAACCAACTCAGAGGCGCGCTGAATTCCCTCAAAAGCGCGCTGAACCTCCCTCAAAGGCGCGATGAACCGACCTGTAGCTGTGAAGCAAATAATCTGTTCGCGGGGCGTCTTAGTTTTCGGGCAGGAGTACCACGCCGGTTTGCTTCTTTCCGTCCATCATGATCTTCAGCGGCCGCTCGAAGCGCACGTGGCGCACGTGGTCGGTCTCGTCGACGGCGGGCATGGCGTCGAGCAGGTCTTTCTGGAAGATGCCGTCGCCGGTGTAGGTGTTGATGGTGAAGTAGCCCACGCCGAAGGAGGTGAGGTTCTGGAAGAAGTGGGTGCCCTGCGAGGGGTCTACGTGGTAGTTCTTCAGTCCTGACTCTACGATGACGCGTGCTGCCGAGATGTGTGGCCACTTCACGGGAATGCCCAGCCAGTAGTCGCTGGAGCCCCATCGCCCAGGGCCTATGAGCACGTAGTTGGTTCCCCGTCCGTCGGCGGCATACTTGCCGTCGAGGAACTTGCGGTTGATGCTTTCTATCTCTGAGGCAATGGCGGGGTTGTTGGCGGCGGTGAAGTTTTCGTCGGTCTTCACGTAGACCACGTCGACCACGTCTTCGGAGATGCCGTGTCCCAGCGAGTTGTGGGAGCGCAGCAGGCACTGCTCGTCGGGAATTTTCTGCAGGTCTTCGTCGAGCACCTGCTTCGAGTCGACGATGGGTCGTATCTGCAGCAGGTATAGTTCGCCGGTGCGGTCGTCGTTCAGGTTGCAGGCAAACTCAATCTCCACGGGTCGCTTCATCTCGTCGGCGCCCAGCTTCTGTGCCATCTGCAGCAGCTCCGGCAGTGGGAAGACGCCCTGCTGCAGCACGCCGCAGAAGGAAATGATCTTGCGTCCGCCCTCGTAGATGCCGTCGCGTATGACCTGGTCCATGGGGTCGTAGGTGGAGGCGATGTAGGTGAGTGCGCCGTCCTGGTCGGCTTGCTTCACGCGTACCTTCTTTATATTGAAGCCGTCGTCCACCTTGAAGTCGTCGCCGGTGTGGCTCATGTCGAGCGCATAGAAGCGTGTCTGGGTGTCGCGCAGTGCCGTCTCCATCTCGCTGGTCTGCAGCACCTGGTGGGGGTGGTAGGGCGAAACGCGCAGCGTCTGTCCGCCGTCGACGATATACTTGCCCAGTCCGAGTGCCAGCGATGCGATGCCCTCCTCGGCGGTCTCATCGCCGATGGGGTAGTAGTTGAGCGAGCGCAGCACGCCCGAGAAGGTGGGGTAGTAGAGGTCGTTGTACTGCTTGCCAACCACCTCCTGCAGGATGACGGCCATCTTCTCCTGGTCGATGACGTTCTGCGTGGCGGTCATGTAGGCCTTCGAGTCGCGGTAGTAGACCGAGGCGTAGACGCTCTTGATGGCCGAAGCCAGCATGCGCAGCATCTCGTACTTGTCGTCGAGATAGGGAATCATGTAGGTGGCGTAGATGCCGGCGAAGGGCTGGTAGTGGGAGTCCTCGAGCAGCGAGCTGGAACGCACGGCGATGGGGCTCTTCACGGCATCGAAGAAGGTGAAGAAGTCGGCTATCAGGGCGTCGGGCAGCTGTGCCTTGAGGAAGTGCTCCAGAATGGTCTCGTCGTCGGCATCGCTCAGTGCGACGGTCCACAGGTTGTTCTTGTCCATGAACTCGTCGAAGAAGTCGGTGCAGAGCACGACGGTCTTGGGTATGCTCACCTGTGCGTTGTCATACTCGTTGAGCTCAGGGTGACGCTTGATGATGTTGTCGAGGAAGGCCAGGCCGCGGCCCTTTCCGCCGAGCGAGCCTTCGCCGATGCGGGCGAAGTGGGCATAGCGGTCGAACTTCAGGCGGTCGAACACAGCGACGACGCCGATGTTCTTCATGCGCCGATACTGCACGATGGCATCGAAGATGATTTGTCGGTGGGCGTCGACGTCCTGCAGCTTGTGCCAGGTGACGTGCTTGAGGAAGGCCGACACGGGGAAGATGGCGCGTGCGCAGAGCCAGCGGCTCATGTGGTTGCGGCGTATGTGGCGTGCCAGCGAGTCGGCGGGAATCTTGAAGATGTTGTCCTGCAGCTCCTTCAGGCTCGATATGCGTGCTATCTCCTCCTTGGTGTTGGGGTCGCGGAAGACGAAGTCGCCGAAGCCCATGTGCTCTTCGAGGAGCGTGCGCAGGTCGACGTTCATCTTCTTCGAGTTCTTGTCGACGAAGTGGAAGCCTTCGGCCTTGGCCTTCATGCGGTTGACGCTCTCGCTGGAGTCGAGGATGAGAGGCACGTACTCGTCGCGCCGGCGTATCTCGCGCAGCAGCTTCAGGCCGGCCTCGGGGTCGCCCTCCTCCACGTGCGACAGTCGGCCGGGTACGCTCTTCATGGGGAAGCGGGTGTCGGAAATCACGCCGAGCGTGTTCTCGTGGTACTTCTCGTAGATTTGCATCGCCTCCTCATAGTTCGTGGCCAGCACCACCTTGGGTCGTCCGCGCTTGCGCTGGGCGGCGGCGTGGGGGTTGAGGGCCTCGGTCGAGAATCGCTTCGACTGGGCCAGGATATAGTTGTAGAGGTTGGGCAGCACCGACGAGTAGAAGCGGATGTTGTCCTCGACGAGCAGAATCATCTGCACGCCGGCCTCCTTGATGTCGTGGTCGATGTTCATCTTGTCTTCAAGCAGCTTGATGATAGACATGATGAGGTTGGTGTTGCCCAGCCAGCAGAACACGTAGTCGAAGACCGACATGTCTTCGTTTTCAATGCGCTTGGTGATGCCGTGGGAGAAGGGCGTGAGCACGACGCAGGGAATGCCGGGGTGCTGCGACTTCACCTCGCGGGCCACGGCAAAGGCGTCGTTGTCGGCATTGCCGGGCATGCAGATGACCAGGTCGATGTCGGTGGTCTGCATCACCTCGCTGGCCTCCTCGGTGGTGCTGACCTGGGTGAAGGTGGGCGGATAGCGCATGCCCAGCTCCATGTACTCGTCGAATATCTTCTCGTCGACGCGGCCGTCGTCTTCCAGCATGAAGGCGTCGTAGGGGTTGGCCACTATCAGGACGTTGAAGATGCGTCGTGTCATCAGGTTGACGAACGACACATCCTTCAGGTAGAACTTGTTCCACATTCCCGATTCGTCCGACTCGCCTGTGCGTGGCCTTTCCTGTGGTATCTTGGTTGTCTCTTCCATAGCTTTTACTTCACAAACACTTTCTTTCCTCCGACCACGTAGATGCCGCGCGGCAGCCCCTGGGTGGTATTGCCCACGTTGATGCCCGTCAGCGTGTAGACGGCAGTGCTTGCCGGGCTGGCGTCGGTCTTCAGCTCGGCAATGCCCGTGGGCAGCGAGTGGAAGTCGAAGACGCGGTTCTCCATCAGGTTGAGTGCCGCCACCTCGGCCATGGTCAGTGCGCGGTCGTAAATCAGCAGGTCGTCGAAGCTGGCGTCGGGCGAGCCCCAGAACGAGCCGTTGCCCAGGCAGAGGGTGGGGCAGGCAGCGAGGTGGCTGAGCAGGAGGCTGTAGTCGAAGGCCGACTTCGCGCTTACGCTGGTGCCGTCGATGCTGCCGTTGAAGTTGTCGCCCGACCGCTTGGTGCCGTCGATGTAGAAGGTGACGCCGCCCGTTGTCGAGGTGGCCTTCTGCTCGAAGGTGATGGTGACGAGGTGCCACTTGCCTACGGTCAGGTTCGAGGGCTTCACGCGGTTGGGGTGGTTGATGTCGAGCCACTTGCCGTTATTGTCGTTGAAACCCACGTAGAGGTTGCCGGTCATGTAGAGGCGTGCCTCGCCATTGACGAGCGCAAAGAGCGCATCCCACAGGTTGGCGTCGGTGCGCTTCACCCAGAACGAGATTGTGGCTCCGTTGCTCAGGTCTTTGCCGTAGAGCGGGTTGGGCACGGCCACGAAGCTCTCCTTGCCGTTCTCGCCGGCGTTCAGGTGGACGTAGCTGCCCGTGCGCAGCGGCTCGTCGTCGGCGAGGGTGGGCAACTTGGTGGTGCTGTTGCGCTTTAGCTCGGCCTGCTCGTTGCGGTTGAAGGTGTTGGCCAGGGCGTCGTCGTCGAACCCGTAGTGAGCCAGCAGCCCAGTCTGCCAGTCGGCCGTGAGCGCAGTCTCCTTGGCGGCGATGACGTTATAGCTCTGCTGCCAGTAGTAGTTGTTGGTCTGGGCGCGTACCGTCAGCGTGACGGGCGTGTCGTCGGTGAGTCCTGTGGGGTTATACTTTCCGTAGGGGCTGATGATGTCGGGCTGGTCGCTGCTCAGCGAGAACAGCGTGTTGTCCATGTGCTGGTCCATGCCGTAGAGGTCGACGTCCTTGTTGACTGTGGTGTTGTTGGCTACGGGCACCTTCTGGTGGTTCAGCTGCCAGGCCAGCTCGTACTTCGGCTCCATCTTGTAGCCCCACACGTTGATGCCGCCAGCAGAGAGCGCCGAGAACGAGATGCTCTTGATGCTCTGGTCGTCCATCTGCTGCTGGAACAGCACGCCGTTGTAGGTCGTAGAGCCCAGCTTGAGGGTCAGGTAGCTCGTGCCTTCCTCAACGGCCCACGTGCCGCTGTAGGCTCCGCTGACGGTGCCGTCGGCATGGAGCGTCACCTTTACGGGCGTCACCACCTCGCGGTTCTTGTAGTCCATGCCGTATTTGTGGTTCAGCAGCTGGTAAGTGCCAATGATTTCGTCGGTGGTGTAGAGCGACCTTGTGGCAATGTCGGTGTCGGTGAGCTGCTCGCCGTTGTACTCGAAGGGCGAGGCCACCAGCCATCCGTTCTTGGTCTGGAACACCTGGTGCACGCGCACCTGATGGCCTTCGTTGCCGCTGTTGAAGCGGGTGTGGTAGACCAGGTAGGTGCGTCCGTCCTGGGCGGCGATGATGCTGTTGTGGCCCTGGCTCAGCTCTCCCTGCTGCATGAAGCCCCAGTCGCTGTAGGCTCCCATGATCTTCACGCCGCGGTTGTCGGCATTGTTGCCGTAGTTCATGGCATAGTTGCTGAAGATGGCGCTCCGTCCGGAAGCGTCTCTATAGGGGCCGTCGGGCTTGACGGAGCGGAACACGCGCATGACGTAGCCGCCCACAGAGTCGAAGAAACCGTAGGACACGAACAGGTAGTAGTAGTTGCCGATGTGCTCGATGTAGGGGCCTTCGCCCGAGACGTAGAAGCCACCGGCCACCTTCTTGCCGAAGTAGGGGTCGCTGGTGACGCCGTCGCTGTTGCCATTGGTCGAGGGGTAGCTGACGTTATAGTCGCGCAGTCCGGTCTCTTCGTCGAGCTCCAGCATCCAGATGCCTCCCGACCACGAGCCATAGACCAGCCACAGCTTGCCGTCCTCGTCGTAGAACACGGCCGGGTCGATGGTGTGTGGCCAGCGGCGCCCCCAGTTGCCGCCTACGTTGTAGCGGGTGGGCAGCGACTTCTGCTCGCCGATGACCAGTTCCAGGTCGGTGTCCTTATAGCTGTGGCCGCTGTCCTGGAAGCCGCAAATCACGACGGGTCCCTGATAGAGATAGGGGCCGGTGACCCTGTCGGCCGTGAGCAGGATGATGCTCGAGTGCCAGGCATCGCCGTTGATGCTGAGGTACATGCACCACTTCTGCATCTGCTCGTTCCAGATCACGTCGGGTGCCCACATGTTTCCGTCGACGTTATAGCCGGCATCGGTGCGGGCCGACCATTCCATGGCGTTGAAGTTGATGAAGTCGACCTCCTCGCCGCCCTTCTTGATTTTCTTCACCTCGGGGGTGACGAAGGCCCGGTTGTTGGCCACGTTGGTTGCGGTGGCCGTCTTCCACGTGGGGTTGGAGGTCGTCCAGTTCTGCAGGTCGGAAGTGTAGGCTCCGGCCTTGTGCGAGCCGAAGATGTAGTAGCGTTTGGTCGATGGTTCCCAAACCACCGACGGGTCGTGCACGCTGACGTGCCGTTTGCTGGTGCTCTTGTAGAGTGCCTTAGCCTCGGCAGTAGTCAGCTCCTGATTCTCCTGAGCGCTCATGGCGAGCGTCATCGTCATTGCTATTAGTAAAGTAGTAATTCGTTTCATATCTCTTATTATCTCTTATCTCTTATCTTTCTTATCTCTCTTATCTTCTCATTGTCCTCCCAGCCGGTCGAAGAACTCGATAATGTCTTCCCAGGTCTTGAAGGTGTCGCTCCCGTATTCTATCGTCGTGGCCATGCCACCTTCGGTCTTTCCGCGCTCTATGAGGTAGTCGCCCAGCAGCAGGTGGCGCTGGTTGGCAAAGAGCGTGTGGCCCCAGGCGGGCACGCCAAACTTATCGATGAGCCACGACATGGTCTCTGCATACTGCGAAGGCTGGGAGCTGGCCGAGGGCGCCACGAACAGCAGCTGGTAGTGCTCCATGAGCCGGCTGACAGCCTTCTGGCTGCTGCTCGTGGGGTTTTGCCAGCCGTCGATGAGGGTTTCAAAACCTATGTATACGATGGGGCGCTCGCGCTTTTCCTGTCGGTCGTCAATCCACCGCATCACGGGCACGATGCTGTGCATGAACGAGCGGTCGTTCATGCGGTGCTCGCCGTGGAAGGGAATAGCCTGGCGGTAGTGTTGATCGAAGAGCGTGCGGGTGTGGACGAGGTCGTCTTCATCACCGAAGAGGCCGAAGACGCGCTGCTGCTCGTCGTCGTCGACGTGGCTGAAGTTCTGTTCGGCCATGTTACGGTATTCCTTCACCAGCGGCTTGTCAACGTAGAACTCCTGCACGCCGTCCTGACGGGGGCTGAAGAACTGCTGCTTGCCCGTGAGCCCATGGCTCTGCATGGTGTCGGCAATCTGGAAGGCGGGGTTCACCAGGATGCGGTCGAAGCCGTACAGCTGCTCGGCATACATGCCGCCCATTGACGTGCCCAGAATGAGGTCGGGCTGCTCGGCAGCGCAGGTCTGGCGCAGCAGGTCGAGTGCCTCCTGCGGATGGATGGGCAGGTCGGGAGCAATGACGATGGCTTTAGGAAAAACGGTGCGTAGTCGTTCAACGGTTCCTGACTGGCCTGAGGAGCCGAAGCCGTGAACGTATAGTATTTTCTTCCCCACAAAGAGGTCGGGGAACTGCTTGATGTAAGGATTGTCCATATTGGCTGGCAAAGTTAGCATAAAAATGGCAAACGGCAAAAGAGGGCGCATGAAAAAATGTGAAAACACGCCTTATTTCTTCCTCTGCTGCCTGATGGCAAATCTCGTGACGGAGGAAGTGGGTTGATTTAAATCAATTAATCGTCGGTTTGACACTAAAAAAGGGGTAATTGCTTGTGAGTTAAGCAGAAACCCCTTATCTTTGCATCGTGTTTTTCATAGTATTAGATTTAAGGTTAACAAAGGTTGGGTCACAGCGGTGACCCTTTTTTTGTGTCTTAAACCAAGTGGGCAATCAGTTCCTCGCGGTCGCCGGGCAGCATGTCGATGACCGGAATCTCAATCATCGTGTAGCAACCGGGCTGCTGGCGCAGTGAAGCGCGAGCCACGTTGACGAGCACCTGACCCGTGAGGGCAGGGTTGTTGATTTGCATATTGAATTCGAGGCGCTGGTTCTGCGTCTGTCCGCTGACACCCTTGCGCACGAGGTTCACGCCGTGGCCCATGTCGCGAACGTCGTCGACGCTCTCCACCTGGAACACGTGCGTCTCGTCAGAGGCGAAGTAGGGGTCGGCCTTGATGGCGGCCGTCACGTCTTCCAGCTTGGCACCCTCTTCCAGTTCCACATAGACCATGCGGCGATGAATGCCCTCGCCGAGGGGAATCGTCATGGAGAGTGCGTTCTTCACGCCGGCCTTCGAGCGCACGCAGACAGAGTGGCCCATCGACATGCCGGGACCGAAGTTGGTGTAGCTAAGACCCTTGGGGGCGAGGCTCTGCATGAGCGTACGCACGATGGAGTCGGACCCTGGGTCCCATCCAGCGGCAATGACGCTCACGGTGTTGGTCTGCTTGTTCAGTTCCATCAGCGTGCGACGGTAGTCGCGAATGCTGGTGTGAATGTCGAACGAGTCGACGGTATTGATGCCCAGTGGCAGTATTTGCTTGGCATACTCCTCGCAGGAGCGGGTGGGTGTGGCGAGGATGGCCACGTCAACGTCTTTCAGTTCGCGGATGTCCTTCACTACCTCATACTGTGCCAGTTCAGCGGGCTTGTTCTCGGCACCCTGACGGCGCACGATGCCAGCGATTTCGAAGTCGGGTGCAGCCTCAAGTGCCTGCACGGCGTACTTACCGATGTTGCCGTAACCAACGACGGCGGCTCTGATTTTCTTCATCTCTTACTTATGTTATGTTGTGTTGTTGTAATGTGTCGTTACAGCGTGCAAAAGTACAACAAAATTCCCGTACGGAGAAACATTTTGTGTATTTTCTTCTGTATTATTTGGCAATTTGTAGTTTTTTCCTTACTTTTGCAATCACGAAACAATTCATATCAATAACTACTATGTACGATAAGGAAAGAGGGCTCTACATAGCCCATTGCGCCAATGGCGCGCTCAGTATTACAGGTAAGATGGCCAACCGCCACGGACTCATTGCCGGTGCTACGGGTACGGGTAAGACGGTGACGCTGCAAGTGATGGCCGAAACGTTCTGCCAGGCAGGCGTGCCCTGCTTCATGGCCGACATGAAGGGTGACCTTAGCGGCATCTCGCAGGTGGGCAAGATGAGTGGGTTCATTGAGAAACGGCTGCCGGAGTTTGGCATTGAGAACCCTGAGTTCCAGAGCTGCCCCGTTCGCTTCTACGATGTGTTTGGCGAGCAAGGCCACCCCATGCGGGCCACTATCTCGCAGATGGGACCTCAGCTGCTGTCGCGCCTGCTGCAGCTCAACGAGACGCAGGACGGCGTGCTCAACATCGTGTTCCGCATTGCCGACGAGCGCGGCCTGCTGCTCATCGACCTGAAAGACCTTCGTTCCATGCTCGACTGGGTGTCGCAGCACGCTAAAGAGTACACCACGAAATACGGCAATATATCGACAACCTCGGTCGGAGCCATCCAGCGCGCCTTGCTGCAGTTGGAGAACCAGGGTGCCGACCGCTTCTTCGGCGAACCCTCGTTCGACATCTACGACCTGATGCAGACCGAGGGTGGCAAGGGCGTGATGAGTGTGCTGGCTGCCGACAAGCTGATGATGCAGCCGAAGCTCTACAGCACCTTCCTGCTGTGGCTGCTCTCAGAGCTCTACTCGACGCTGCCCGAGGTGGGCGACCTGCCGCTACCCAAGCTTGTGTTCTTCTTCGACGAGGCCCACATGCTGTTTGATGGCACCTCGAAGGCGCTGCTCGACAAGATTGAACAGGTCATCCGCCTCATCCGTTCGAAGGGCGTGGGCATCTATTTCATCACCCAGAGCCCGACGGATATCCCCGAAAACATTCTCGGACAGCTGGGCAACCGCGTACAGCACGCCCTGCGAGCCTATACGCCGAAGGACCAGAAGGCCGTGAAGACGGCTGCCGACACCTTCCGCGCCAATCCGGAGTTCAAGACCGATGAGGCCATCATGAACCTCGAGACGGGCGAGGCCCTCGTGTCGTTCCTCGACGAGAAGGGCGCTCCCAGCGTCGTGGAGCGTGCCAAGGTGCTCTTCCCGCTCAGCCAGATTGGTGCCGTGACGGAGGGGCAGCGCCTTGACATCATCAAGCAGAGCCGCATCTTCGGCAAGTACGACACGCCCGTTGACCGCGAAAGTGCCTTCGAGGTGCTCCTGAAGGAGTCGGAGACACAGCTGCAGGAGATGGAACAGGAGCAGGCAGCCCTTGAAGAGGAGAAGGCTGCCGACAAGGCCGCAAAGGCCGAGAAGCAGAAGCCCGGCATGATGAGTAAGGTGTGGAAGGCTGTCCTGACAGCAGTCACCTCAACCCTCGCCACCATTCTCGGCACGTGGGTAAGCAACAAGGTGAGCGGCAAGCAGACGAAGTCGAGGACCTCGGCCAAGGAGAAGGTGGTGAAGAATGCCACCAGCGCTGCCACCCGTACCATCACCAAGGAGCTGACGCGCGACATCCTGGGCAACCTGGTGAAGTAACGCATCGGCGCATCAGTCGTTCGCCAAAGCCTGTGCAGAAGCATTGGCTTTGGCGAATATTTTTTGCATACTCCTCCAAAAACAGCCCGAACGCCCTGCCGGCCTGTCCGCCTTTGTGCCCTCAAAGTCAAAATTTTTACCTGTTTCGTCACTTTTCCTTGCCAAAACGCTACGTTTTTCAACTATTATTCGTATCTTTGCGCCACACAAAACAACAGTATCTAATTCGAAACTATGAGCAAAAAAGTATTGATCTTGATGACGCTGCTCTTGAGCTTCACCTTCGTTGGTGCACAGGAAGCACAGAAGAGCGAACTGCAGCAGCGAGCTGAGAATGAAGACAAAAACGACAAAATCGCAAGCGCACGTTTCCTCTACATCCGCGCCTTCGAAGACTACGTGTCGAAGGGACAGCTCAAGCAGGGTGTGGAGTGCGGAGCCAAGGCCACCTCTCTTTATTATAAGGAGAACTACTTCCAGGAGGCCTTCGACCTGCTGCGACGCATCGACCAGACCATCACCAGCAAAGAGAGCGTGCCCAGCAAGCAGTCGGCATTGCGCTACTATACCGTCAAGGAACGCCTGCAGATGTACATCAAGATGCGCAGGCTGGAGAGTGCCAAGGAGCAACTGTCCAACCTGGAGAACCATGCCAACGTGGCAGGCGACGAAAATCTGAAGAACGACCTGCTCTATACGAAGGCCATCTATTACTATACCTTCGGCCTGACAGCCCAAGGCAACGCCGTGTTCAAGGAAATGGCCGACAAGTTGACCGCCTCGAAAGAATATGACAAGGTAGACGAGGTCTACAAGACTCTTATTTCCAACGGACGCAAGAGCAACAGCGCAAGCCTCGTGGCCCAGTCGTACAGCAGCTACATGGCATGGAAAGACTCCGTGAGCGCTCTGAAAACGGCCGATGAGATAGGCGCCCTGAAACAGCAGATAGCTGACAACGAGGCTACCATTGCCGACAAGGACAGCTCGCTGGGCACTCGACAGGCTATCATCATTGGTCTGAGTGTGCTGGCCGTAGCCCTGGCTGCTGCCTTGGCACTGGGTGCTCTGGTGCTGATGCGCTTCATCCTGCTGACCCGTAAGCAGAAGAAAATCATCAACCTGGCTAATGAAAGCAATGCCCTGAAGGCTAAGTTCATCAGCAACATCTCGGCCCAGCTGGAGCCGACGCTGAGGAAACTCGACGGCCGTCAGCCCGAGGTGAAGGCACTGCTCAGCTTCTCTGACCACATTCAGACGCTCTCTGACCTGGAGAACCGTCCGGCCGAAGAGATTGAGAGCGAGGACACGAAGATACCACAGTTCTGCGAGGAACTCATGGAGCAAATTCGCGACAAGGTGAAGAGCGACGTCACGCTGACGGTAGACGCACCGAAGATGAGCGCTAAAATCAATAAGGAGTATGTGTCGCACATTCTGCTTCACCTGCTCGAGAATGCTGCTATCTACACACCTGCCGGCGGACGCATCAAGCTGGAGTATAAGAAGCGTAGCGCCCACACCCACCAGTTCCTGGTCACCGACACGGGTTGCGGCATTCCCGAAGAGAAGCGCGAAGGCGTGTTCAAACCTTTCCTCGAAATACGCGACCTCACCACTGGCGACGGCCTGGGGCTGCCCATCTGCAAACAAATGGCACTGAAGATGGATGGCGACCTTGACATAGACCCAGAATACTCGAAAGGCACCCGCTTTGTGCTGAGCCTGCACATGTAAGAAGGCGCCCTCAGCGCAAAAATACGCATACAGAACATGCCCGCGATACAATAAATCGCGGGCATGTTGCGTTATCATTATTGTATATATACAAAAAAGAACAAGTATGATAGAATACATCAGAGGCGAGCTCACCGAGCTGACGCCCGCACTGGCTACGGTTGAGGCCGCAGGCGTGGGCTACGGACTGAATATTTCGCTATACACCTACAGCGCCTGTCAAGGCAAGAAAGAGGTGAAACTCTATGTCTACGAGGCTATTCGCGAGGATGCACACGTGCTCTATGGCTTTTATTCCAAGAAGGAGCGCGAGATGTTTGAGCTGCTGATTACCGTTAGCGGCGTGGGGGCCAACACGGCACGCATGATGCTCTCGGGCATGAGCGTCTCAGAGCTCTGCAGCGCCATCTCCACAGGCAACGCCAAGCTCATTCAGAGCATCAAGGGCATCGGCAAGATGACGGCACAACGTATCATCGTTGACCTGCGCGACAAGATCGTGGCTTTGGGCATTACCGACGAGATTCCTGCCGGCGGCTCGATGACGGCTCCCGTCAACAATGCCGTGCGCGACGAAGCCGTTGCTGCCCTCACTATGCTGGGCTTCTCGCCTGCACCCACACAGAAGGTTGTAGTGCAAATCCTGCAGGAGCAGCCCACACTGTCCGTTGAGCAGGTAGTGAAGCTGGCGCTGAAGCAGATTAAGTAGACAAAAGACGGGCACCGAAAGAACAGATGAAGAGACTCCTCCTATACGCAGTATTGATGCTGATAAGCATGATGGCGCTGGCCAGCGTCGTCACGCTTCGCTCTTCCCTCCCTGTGAGGGGAACGGGCGAGGCTTCGCCTATGGAGGAACAGGGGGAGGCCGTTCCTGACGACACCGTGCCCCAGTCACGCTGGAAAATTCAGAAGACAGCGCCCGTGCTGACCGAGGACCTTGATTCGAGCGCACTCGACCTGCGCATGCCCGACAACGTGAAGCAGCAGGTGGAGTACAACGACTCGCTGGGACTCTACTTCATAGGCTCGAAGCTGGGCGACAGCTACCTGAATGCGCCCGTCATGATGACCACCGAAGAGTTTCTGAAGTGGAGCGAACGCAAAACACGTGAGGCATTCTTCCGCAAGAAAGATGCCGAGAATGTGAAGATGAAGGGAGCCGATAAGTTCTCGTTTACCGACATGCACTTCGACCTGGGACCTGCAGAGAAAATCTTCGGCCCTGGCGGTGTACGCGTAAAGACACAGGGAACGGCAGAACTGAAGGTGGGCGCCACCCTGAAAAGCATCGACAACCCATCGCTGCCCATCCGCAACCGTAAGACCACATCCTTCGACTTCGACGAGAAAATCAACTTGAGCGTAAACGGAAAAGTGGGCGACAAGGTGAACATGAACCTGAACTACAACACCGACGCCACCTTCGACTTCGACACGAAGAACTTGAAACTGAAGTACGACGGCAAGGAAGACGAGATGATAAAGCTCGTGGAGTTGGGCAACGTGACCTTCCCATCGAACAACTCGCTGGTGCGGGGCGCCTCGAGCCTCTTCGGCATACGGACCGACATGCAGTTCGGTAAACTCAAGTTGCAGACCGTGCTCTCGCAGAAGAACTCAACATCGACGAGCGTATCGTCGAGGGGCGGCACACAGACAACACCCTTTGAAATAGACGTTGCCGACTACGAGGAGAACCGCCACTTCTTCCTCTCACACTACTTCCGTAAGATCTACGACCAGTCGATGAGTACGTTGCCCAATATGACGACGGGCATCAAGATAAATCGTGTGGAGGTGTGGGTGACCAACAAGACGGGAACAACGTCGAACACCCGAAACATCGTGGCCTTCACCGACATGGGCGAGGAGGAGTATGTCAAGAACTCCATGTGGACGCTCTCCGGTCAGAGTGTGCCCAACAACCAGGCCAACGACCTCTACGGCTCGCTCATCACCCGCATTGACACGGCCCACCGCAGCATTGACCAGGTGACGACGATACTCGAAGGCATCAGCACCCTGCACGGAGGAACCGACTACGAGAAGCTGTCGTCGGCGCGACTGCTCAGCAGCAGCGAATATACCGTCAACACAGCGCTGGGCTATATCTCGCTGAAGGTGGGACTGCAGACCGACCAGGTGCTGGCCGTGGCCTTTGAATATACCTATGGCGGGCAGACCTTCCAAGTGGGTGAGTTCTCAACCGACGTCACCCAGACGAACAAGAGCCTCTTCGTCAAGTCGCTGAAGAATACGTCGAACTCACCTTCGCAGGGCAACTGGCGACTCATGATGAAGAACGTCTACTATCTGGCCTCGACGGTTGAGAGAGAGAAATTCCGACTTGACATCAAGTATCAGAGCGACACTACGGGTACTTATCTGACCTATCTGCCCGAGGGGACCCTGAAGGGTACGACGCTGCTGAAGCTCATGGGCCTCGACCGATTAGACAACAACATGAAGCCGCACGCTAACGGACAGTTCGACTTCGTGCAGGGCTACACCGTGCAGAACGGGCGCGTATTCCTGCCGGCTGCCGAGCCTTTTGGCGAATACCTGCGCCGCTATCTGAAGCAGGCAGGCATGAGCGATGCCGTTGCCGACAAGTATGCCTTCGACGCACTCTATGACTCGACGAAGACGGTGGCCAAACAGAATGCCGAGAAAGACAAGTTTATCATGACGGGACAGTTCAAGGGCAGTGCCGCCAATGTCATCTCGCTTGGAGCCTTCAACGTGCCGCAGGGGTCTGTGGTGGTGACGGCGGGAGGCGTGACCCTGCAGGAGGGTAGCGACTATAGCGTAGACTACTCGGCTGGTGAGGTGACCATTCTGAACCAGAGCATCATCGATGCAGGTACCAACGTCAACGTATCGCTCGAGTCGAACACCGAGTATGCCATGCAGCGGAAGACGATGCTCGGACTGAACTGGGAGTATGACTTCTCTAAGAACTTCACGCTGAGCGGAACCATTCAGCACCTCTACGAGAAACCGCTGACGACCAAGGTGAGCATGGGTGAGGAACCGCTGAACAACACCCTCTGGGGCCTGAGCGTGAACTGGAAACAGCAGTCGCAGTGGCTCACCCGTATGCTCAACAAGCTACCGTTCCTCCACGTGACCCAGCCTTCGCAAATCACCTTTACGGGCGAGTTCGCACAGCTCATAGCGGGCGAAAGCAGTGGCGTGCAGGACAATGCTTCCTATCTCGACGACTTTGAGAACACCAAGAACCTCATCAGCGTGGGCGACCCCAAGTCGTGGGTGCTTTCGAGCGTTCCGCCCATGTTCGCCAACTATAACGACAAGGAAACGGTGAAGAGCGGCTACGACCGTGCACTGTTGGCATGGTACAATGTAGACCCCATCTTCACGCGCCGCAGCTCCAGCCTCACGCCAAGCCACATCAAGAGCGACCTGGAGCAGTTGTCGAACCACTACGTGCGAGAGGTCTACGTGAAGGAGCTCTATCCCAATCGCGACCAGTCGACCTACAGTGGTGCTACGTCTACGCTGCCCGTTCTCAACCTGGCCTACTATCCGCAGGAGCGTGGCCCTTACAATCTGACGCTCGACTTCAATCCTGACGGCACGCTGCGTAATCCTTCCGGCAAGTGGGGCGGCATGATGCGCAAGCTCGAGACTACCGATTTCGAGCAGGCTAATATAGAATATGTAGAGTTCTGGCTGCTCGACCCCTTCATCTACACTCGTAAGGAAGGAACGTCCTCGCAGTATTCGGGCGAACTCTACCTGAACCTGGGCGAGGTGTCGGAGGACGTGCTGCGCGATGGTAAGAAGTTCTATGAGAGCGGTATGCCTGTCGATGGTACCTCGTCGTATGAGCAGACGCAGTGGGGTCGCATCCCCGTGCAGGCCACACAGACTTATGCCTTTGCCACCACCAGCGGCTCGCGCCAGCTGCAGGACGTAGGACTCAACGGTCTGACAAACGAGGAGGAACGCATGTATCCTGCTTATCAGGAGTGGCTTAACAACGTGAGTGCCGTGGTGAAGAACGACTCGATGCTGCAAGCATGGCGGAACGACCCTGCCGGCGACGACTACCACTATTTCCGTGGTTCCGACTTCGACCAGGAACGCCGTTCTATCCTCGACCGCTATAAGCGCATCAACAATCCGCAAGGCAACTCGCCTGCCAGCGACAATCAGACGGAGAGCTACGACACCAGCTACAAGGCAGGACCTGACGTGGAGGACATCAATCAGGACTATACGCTCAACGAGTATGAGCGCTTCTTCCAGTATCGGGTGGCCATCAGCGACGAAGACCTGCAGGCTTACAACCGTGGCCAGAAGTTGGAAGACAGCTACATCGTAGACCATCGCGACTATAATGCCAAATTGCGCAATGGCGACTCGCTCACCGTGCGCTGGTATCAGTATCGTATCCCGTTGAACGAATATCAGGAGCGGGTGGGGAGCATCAACGACTTTACCAGCATCCGCTTCATGCGCATGTTCCTTACTGGTTTCGAGCATCCTATCGTGCTGCGCTTCGGTTCGCTCGACCTGGTGCGTGGCGAGTGGCGACAGTACAAGCAGAACCTGATGACCTCGTCGGGGGCTGAGACGGGAACTCTTGAGATGAGTGCCGTGAATATTGAGGAGAACACGGAACGAAGCCCCGTGGCCTATGTGTTGCCGCCTGGCATCACGCGTGCCACCGACCCCTCGCAGCCCCAACTTGTAGAGAACAATGAGCAGTCGCTCTGTCTTACCGTCAAGAACCTGTCGCAGAATGAGTCGAAGGCTGTTTACAAGAACACCAACCTCGACCTGCGCCAGTATAAGCGGTTGCAGATGTATGTGCATGCCAACCACCTGATGCCTAACAGCACGCAACTTGAAGACAACCAGCTGGCTGTGTTCATTCGGTTGGGCAGCGATTATAAGAGCAACTACTATGAGTATCTTATTCCGCTGACCCTTACGCCAGAGGGCAGTTATCATTGGAATGTGCCCAGTGACCGTCCGCTGGTATGGCCGGCAGAAAACATGCTCGACATAGACATGTCGCTCTTCACCAAGCTGAAGAAGGCTCGCAACAAGGCACGTGTAGCGGGAACGGTGTCCTATACCGACGTGTTCTCTGACTATGACCCCGATAAGCCCCAGAACAAGGTGAGCATTGTGGGCAATCCGTCGTTAGGCGAGGTGAAAACCATGATTATTGGTGTGCGAAACTTGACGAATACGCTCAAGTCGGGCGAGGTGTGGGTCAACGAATTGCGCCTCAGGGAGTCGAACAATGAAGGCGGATGGGCCGCATCGGGCACGATGAACATGCAGCTCTCCGACTTAGGTTCGGTGAACCTGACGGGACGTTACGTCACTGATGGCTTCGGAGGTCTCGAGGAGAACATCATGCAACGCTCTACAGACACTCAGAAGCAATACTCCGTGACGGCTAATGTGGAACTGGGCAAGTTCTTCCCGGCTTCGGCGAAGGTGTCGGCTCCCCTCTACTATAGCTACACGAAGGAAATCATCAGTCCAAAGTATAATCCGCTCGACACCGACATGCTGCTTGATGATGCCCTTGAGTCGTCAGATCAGCGTGACAGCATTGAGAGCATTGCCGTAACGAAGCATATCTCGCGTAACTTCTCAGTGTCGAATGCGCGTGTGGGTATCAAGACCAAGCGACACCCCATGCCATACGACCCTGCAAACTTCTCTTTCTCCTATAGCCATCGCCACAACAAGAGTACAGGAGAAACTACTGTTTATGAGACTGAAGACGAGTGGAACGGTTCGCTCAACTATACCTACACGCCGGTCTATAAGGCATGGGAGCCTTTCAAGAAGTCGAAGAGCAAGTCGAAGTGGATGCAGTTCCCAAAGGCTTTCGCGCTGAACTATCTGCCGCAGAGCGTTTCGTTCAACTCGGAGATAACGCGTACCTACTTCGAACTGCAGGAACGCGACCTCGAGAACACGGAGAACCCCTCGTTGCCCCTCACGTTCTCAGAGCAGTTCCTTTGGAACCGTGACTTCTCGCTGCGCTGGGATTTGACAAAGAACCTGCACATGAACTTCCAAAGTGCTACCCATGCAGAAATTGAGGAGCCGTATACGCCTATCAACAAAGACCTCTATCCCGACCGGTATTCGGCTTGGAAAGACTCGGTGGTCCAGAGCTTAGTCCACTGGGGAACGCCGCTTGACTACCGGCAGTCGTTCAAGGCCTCTTATCAGCTGCCGCTCGATAAACTGCCCATCTTCGACTGGCTGAAGGCTGATGCAAACTATTCTGCTACCTATACCTGGCTGCGTGGCACCGAGCTTGACGACGGTACGTCGCTCGGAAATACCATTCAGAACAGCCGTGACTTCAACATCAATGCCACGCTCAACATGGAGACGCTCTATGCTCACATTCCTTTCCTGAAGAAGACTAATGAGCGATTTAAGAAGCAGCCTCAGAGACAGACTACCAAAAAGACGCAGAAGAGTAACACCAAGAAGTCGCAAAAAGACGCCAAGGACGACAAGGACAAGGAAAAAGAGGCTGCTCAGTTGCCGAAGAACAGGAATACCTTCCAGAAAGAGCTCACGCTGTTGCCTGATAGTCAGTTTGTCGTGCAGCATGGCAAGAAATCGAAGCGCCTTATCGTAACTGCCAGGTCGAAGGAGGGTAAGAACGTGCCTGTCAAGTTCAAGGTCGTTGACGACAATAAGATCAAGGTATGGGCTGCTGACTCCCAGCAGGTTAAACTCAGCGTTACGGCCAAGCCGCCCCTTGAGAACCAGTGGTGGTATAATGCTGGCCAGCAGGCTGCCCGCTTACTTATGATGGTGCGCAACGTCAGCATCACTTACCGTAACCAGCGTACGATGACTTTGCCAGGCTTCATGCCCAATATTGGCGACATGTTCGGTCAGCGGACGGGAAGTGTGCTCTCTCCGGGACTCGACTTTGCCTTCGGACTCACTGACGACAGCTTTGTTGACCGTGCACTCGAGCGCGGCTGGCTGCTCTGCAATGAATCTGTGGCAACGCCTGCCAGCAGCACTTCGAACGAAGACCTGCAGGTGAGGATGACACTTGAACCTGTGCGCGATATGAAAATCGACCTCAATGCTTCGCGTGCAGACAACCGTTCTAAGAGCGTGCAGTTCATGTTTGTTGGCTCGCCCACTACTTATAGTGGCTCGTTCGACATGACCACTATTTCTATTCGCAGTGCCCTTGAGGGTATGGGCGATGCAAGTAACGGCTATCGCTCGCGTTCCTTCAATGAGTTCTGTGACAAAATTGACGATTTCCGCCAGCGTGTACAGGCGAAGTATCCTGACAAGCTGGATGCCCGGTCGGCCAGTATTAATCCCGTAGACCCCTATGGCGCAGATGTGCTGGTGCCTGCCTTCCTCTCAACCTATACCATGGGTGGGGGCAGTTCTCTCGACATCTTCCCGTCGTTGCTGCGAATGTTGCCTAACTGGACCGTTCGTTATAGTGGACTTTCGAAGCTGCCTTGGTTGCGTGACCACTTCAAGTCGGTAAACCTGAACCATGCTTACAAGTCAGTCTACAGGGTGGGCTCTTATGCCAGTTACAGTTCGTGGCTTGAGTATATGGGCAATCTGGGCTTTGTCAGCAGTGCTGACGGCAGTCTTACGCCCTCTTCACGCTTCAATGTGTCTACGGTCAGTATCAACGAGTCGTTCTCGCCGCTACTTGGAATCGACGTCACCTTGCATAACAACATGACCGTGAAGCTGGAGTACAAAACCTCGCGTGTGTTGAACCTTTCCATGACGAGCGTGCAGCTCAATGAGACTAAGTCGAAAGACTGGGTCATTGGCATGGGCTACAAAATACAGGACTTCAAGCTTTTCGGCAATGGAACCAGTCGGAAGATCAAAAAGTCGCAGAGTGGTAAAGGAACCAACGCACAACAGCGTCAGAACCAGCAGCAGACTAGCAACCGTGCCCGTAGCGGTGGTGTTAACCACGACCTGAACTTGCGTCTCGACATCTCGTTGCGCAAACAGGCTGCCATCACTCGCGACATTGCAACACGTGTCAGCTCGGCATCCAGTGGAAATACGGCCTTTGCGCTCAAGTTCGCCGCTGACTATACGCTGTCGCGCTTCCTGACCCTGACTGCCTATTACGATCGTCAGACAAATACTCCGTTGCTGTCTGCCAGCAGCTATCCCACTACGACCCAGGACTTTGGCATCAGCATGAAGTTTTCACTGACGAGGTAAGATAAACGCCCCCTTTTTTCTAAAAAAATGCGGCATTCCTTTGTGTATTACGGTTTTATTTGTACCTTTGCACATACTAAAGCAAATTAGGGAAGAAACATGGTATACAAATACGACTTTCTGATTATTGGTGCTGGTGTAGCCGGTATGAGCTATGCGCTCAAGGTGGCTCGACAGACTAAGGGTAAGGTGTGCATGATATGCAAGACTTCGCTCGATGAGGCTAATACTTCGTTTGCTCAGGGCGGTGTAGCATCGGTGACAAACCTGCTGGTAGATAACTTTGAGAAACATATCGAGGACACTATGATTGCCGGCGACTATATCAGCGACCGGCAAGCTGTGGAGCAGGTAGTGCGCAATGCACCCACTCAAATCAAGGAACTGGTGGAGTGGGGTGTTAATTTCGACCGCAAGGACGACGGCACGTTTGACTTGCACCGCGAGGGTGGCCACTCCGAGTTCCGCATCCTGCACCATGCTGACGACACGGGTGCAGAAATCCAGCGCGGCCTGATGGAGGCAGTGCGCAACAACCCGAAAATCGAGGTGAAGGAGAACCACTTTGCCGTAGAGATTATTACGCAGCATCACCTGGGCGTGAGGGTGACAAGACGTTCGCCAAACATCCAGTGCTATGGTGCTTATGTGCTGAACCCTGAAACAGAGAAGGTGGATACTTATCTGGCTAAGGTGACGGTGATGTGTACCGGGGGTTGTGGCGCAGTCTATTTGACTACTTCCAATCCCGTCATTGCTACGGGCGACGGCATAGCCATGGTCTATCGCGCCAAGGGCACCGTTGCCGACATGGAGTTTGTTCAGTTCCACCCGACGGTGCTCCACAATCCAAAAGAAACGCATCCTGCTTATCTGATAACAGAGGCTATGCGTGGCTATGGTGGCATATTGAAGCTGCCTAACGGCGAGACGTTCATGGAGAAATATGACGAACGGCTCAGCTTGGCACCCCGCGACATTGTAGCTCGTGCCATCGATAAGGAGATGAAAATCCATGGACTGGACCATGTGTGCCTCGACGTGACCCACAAGAATGCAGAAGAGACCCGTCGCCACTTCCCCAATATCTATCAGAAGTGTTTGTCGATGGGTATCGATATCACCACCGACTATATTCCCGTTCGCCCTGCTGCCCATTATATGTGTGGTGGTATCAAGGTCGACTTAAACGGACAGTCGTCCATTGAGCGTCTCTATGCCCTTGGCGAATGTTCGTGCACCGGTCTTCATGGTGGTAATCGCTTAGCTTCTAACTCGCTGATTGAAGCGGTGGTCTATGCCGATGCTGCCGCTAAACACTCGCTGGAGCATGTTGACCTATACGACTATAATGAACGTGTGCCGGAGTGGAACGATGAAGGGACTATGACCAACGAGGAGAAGGTGCTCATTACGCAGAGCGTAAAGGAGGTGAACCAAATCATGGCCAACTATGTGGGTATTGTGCGTTCCGACCTTCGACTGCATCGTGCCTGGGATCGTCTCGACATGCTCTATGAGGAGACGGAGCGGCTCTTCAAGCGTGTTAAGGCGTCGAAGGACATCTGCGAGCTCCGTAACATGATAAACGTGGGCTATCTTATTACCCGCTGGGCGTTGGAACGCAAGGAGTGCAGGGGCTTGCACTTTACGATTGACTACCCCGTGCACGCCTACGATAAGTGAGAGAGTAGTTCCTTGTGAATGATACCATTGCTGGCCACGACGTTGTTTCCTTCAGTGAACGCGTCGTGGCCTTCATAATTGCTGACCTTACCGCCTGCCTCCATCACAAGCAGGGCACCTGCCATGAAATCCCATTGCCCGATGTATTTCTCGGCATAGGCGTCAAGACGGCCTGCTGCCACGTAGCAGAGCGACATGGCTGCCGAACCGCACATGCGTACGCTGGCTGCACGCCCATAGAATGTGTCGATGAGTTTGAGTATGGTGGGTTTATAGGCATCGCTGTTGTAGGGTAGTTGCAGGCTGAGCAATGCATCTTCTATCAAGCTGCCAGATACGTGGATAGGACGTCCGTCGACGTAGGCACCGCCTCCCTTCCAGGCATAATAGCACTCGGATGCGCAAACCTCATAGACTACACCGAGCAGGATGCTGCCTGTTGCGGGAGCATAGAGCGCAATGCTGACGGCATAGGGAGCATACTCATGAATGAAGTTGGTGGTGCCGTCGAGCGGATCCACCACCCAGCAGTTGGGTTCTTCGTGATAGGCTGCCGAACCTTCTTCGGTGATGAAGCCCGCATCAGGCAGAAGGGCTCTGAGCGACTCGACAATGAGTCGTTCAGAGCCCTTGTCAACATAGGATACGTAGTCATGGGCATGCTTGCGCTCGACGTTGCCGAGCGAGAAGCGACTCCGTTCCTCCCTGATGTATTGGCCTGCTCGCTTTGCCGTCTGACAAACGCTGAGCGTCAGTGCTTGCAGGTCCATGGTTTAGTCTTCAGGATTGCCTTTGTAGTGATATGGCCTCAGATGTGGGTTGTCGCCGAAGTACTCGTCGCCGCTTGGAGTGTTTATCACCTTGTTATAACCATCGTGTACGGGTGCAATGTAGAGCAACAGGTCTTTGTAGCTTACGGTGGGTATGACTATGCCAAACATTCCAATGCCGATGCGCTCGCCCATGGGGTGGATACTGTTGTTGATGTACATGGTCGAGTAGAGCGCGTGCTTATAGTAGTGCAGCGTATTGAGCTTGTAGAAGTTCGCCTTTGCCTCGGGGTCAATCTCCTTCTTTGCATGGGTAAAGATGAATGAGATGTTGTTGAAGAAGTCGTCGAACTCGTCGGTGTTCACGCTGTCGTTTACCAGAATGCACTGACGGATGTTGTCAATCATCTCGCGTTTCATCTTCTGTTCTCCAGGTACGGTGAAGCTGGCAATGATGGCGAGGATGGCTGCAATGGCACCCAGGATGATGAGCCTCCCCAGGCAACTGTGTGTAAACTGCTGTCCAATTGATTCGTTGGTCTTGTAATTACCTCTGTCTGCTTGATACATAACTGTAATATTTTTAAGGTTTATTTTCTTGCTGCGTTTGTTTTATAGAGTCTCGTGCGATATCAGGTTCATGAACTCCTGGCGGGTCTTCGCCTGCTTGAAAGCACCGCAAAAGTCACTGGTAGTTGTGATGCTGTTCTGTTTCTCTACGCCTCGCATCTGCATGCACATGTGGCGTGCCTCGACGACAACCATCACGCCCAGCGGATGGAGTGTTTGTTCGATGCATTCGCGTATTTGCTGTGTCATGCGCTCCTGCACTTGGAGGCGGTGTGAGTAGATGTCGACCACACGGGCAATTTTCGATAGTCCTGTGATGTAGCCGTTGGGAATATAGGCTACGTGGGCTTTGCCGTAGAAAGGTAGCATGTGATGCTCGCAGAGCGAAAAGAAATCAATGTCCTTGACTATCACCATCTGGGAATAGTCTTCACGGAAAAGGGCATCGGTAAGCACCTTGTGGGCGTCCATGTCATAGCCTCGTGTCAGCACCTGCATAGCCTTTGCAACACGCATGGGAGTCTTCTGTAGTCCCTCGCGTTCAGGGTCTTCTCCTAAGAGTTGCAGGATGCTCTTGTAGTTTGAGGCCAGTTCGTCAAGTCCCTCGCGGTATTCTGTCTCTGGATTCATGCTTTCTTCCTTATCGTGATGTTCCTTTTGTTTTCGTGATGATGGCCGAGCGATAGCCCAATGCCTTGACGTTCTCCAGCATTTCGTGGGCTTCCTCGTAGGTGCGGAAAGTGCCTGCCTGACATATCCAGCGAGGCGAGTAGAAGTGTACTGTTACGAGCACCTCGGGATAGAGTCTTTTCACTCGGTTGCAGGTGGCTTCAGCCTGCTGGCGGTCTTTGCGCGAGTTGCCTCCCGCAAATATTTGTACGCGATAGCCACGTCCCTTGTAGGTGCGTGGGTCTTTGGTGAAGGTGCTCAGTGTGTCGGCCGGTGCCACTGTCGGGGTGTTCTGCTGTTCCCTTGCGTTCTGTGGCGTGGCGCTGTTGCTTTGTTTGTTAGTATTGTTGGGTGTTGCCGGTTTGTTCACCAGGTCGTCGATGGCTTTGTCCTGATGAATAACCACAGAACCTTCACCTTGCGCATTCTTTTGTATGCGTTGGGTGAAGGTCTGTGCGTTTAGCGTTGAGGGCAAAAAAGTAAAAAGGCAGAAAGGTAGAACCATGAATACCTTTTTCACGTACTGATGTCTTGTCTTCATAATCTATGTTTTTTGCTCTTTTACTTTTTTACCTTACTAACTCTTTGGGATGATTACTTCTTCCAGGCGTCGATGATGCCCTTGAAGTCGGCTGCCTTCAGCGATGCACCGCCGATGAGACCACCGTCGATATCGGGCTTGGCAAACAGCTCGGGAGCATTCGAAGCTTTGCACGAACCGCCATAGAGAATGGTCGTGTCGTCGGCAACTGCTTGACCATACTTCTCGGCGATAATCGAACGGATATAGGCATGGATCTCCTCAGCCTGCTCAGCCGTAGCGGTCTTGCCCGTGCCGATGGCCCAAATGGGCTCGTAGGCGATAACGATCTTACGGAAGTCTTCCTCTGACAGGTTGAAGACGCTGCCTTCGAGCTCGGCCTTTACTACCTCGTTCTGCTTGCCGGCCTCGCGCTCAGCCAGGCTCTCGCCAATGCAGAAGATCACCTTCAGACCGTTCTTCTGTGCCAAGAGCACCTTCTCTTTCAGGATCTCAGGAGTCTCCTTGTAGTACTCGCGACGCTCAGAGTGGCCCAGGATGACGTACTGAGCACCCGTCGATTTCACCATCTCAGCGCTTACTTCGCCAGTGAAAGCACCCTTCTCCTTGTCGGCGCAGTTCTCGGCACCCAGGCCGATGATGTCCTGGTCGAGGAATTGGGCAATAGAAGCCAAGTGAATGAAAGGCGTGCAGATGACCACGCCGCAGTTGGGCTTGTCAGCCTTCAGGGTCTCGTTCAGCTCCTTGGCAAGAGCAATTCCGTCTTGCAGGTTCATGTTCATCTTCCAGTTGCCTGCTACAATTTTCTTTCTCATTGTTGTTTCTTTTTTGTTTGTTATTATTTGGGTTGTCTTGTTTCTTCTGTTCTTGCGCCGCCTCACCCATTTCGTCCACATCCATGTGCGGTCGGCCAGTGAGAGTAGTGCCAGCGGCAGTACGAACCAGAGCAGTATCCGGGTGATTTTCCCTGGCACCGAGTCTTGTGGCATCTGTCCTATCTCGCTTTGCTCCAGCGGCATCGACAGCAGGTCGGGCTCTATTTGCGGCAGGTTGTTGTGGCTCCACTTGCGAATCACGGTGCCTGCCTTGAGCAGCATCAGGCCGGGGTTGCTGCGTATGATGGTCTTCAGCGTTATCTCGTCGGTCTGACAGAAATCATATTCGGCTCCCGTCATGTCGCGCCACCTTTCGATAGCCTCGTCAGTGCTTGCCGTCAGGCAATAGAACGGGTAGCCATGCTCCTGTGCATACTCGAAGAGCTCATTGATCAGATCGTGGCGTGCGTCGTCGGCATACTCCAGATGCGGTGATATAAGCAGAAAGGTATAGCCCTTGTCATTGAGCACCTCTTCGGTCATGTCCTCACCATCGCTATTGGTGATGGAGAAATCGTGGATGGGGGGCACATAGCCCTGCCGCGTTTGAACGGTCTTCGAGTCGACAAACGTCCATGTCGAGTCGGGGTAGTCGTCGAGTGTGAACTCGCGGCGCTCGCCATTCTTCTCCAGTATGAAAGTCGTTTCAAACTCGGGCTGTTCTGCGCCCTCCGGTATCTCCATACCTTCTTTTATATTGGCCCCTATGTGGTAGGGACGGAAATCGAACTGCGGCAGGTCGTAGAGGCTCCAGCCAGACACGATGAGGATGAACACCACAGAGTAGTTGACCACTATCCACTGGTTCGACTCGCTGACGAAACGGAACATGTCGGTAGGCCATCGGGTCACCACGATTGCTGCTGCGAGTAGCACTACGTTTTTCCAGAACGTTTGCCAATTGGTCAGCACCACGGCGTCGCCAAAGCATCCGCAGTCAGAAATGGGGTTGGCCAGTGCCAGCCAGAGCGTCAGCGGTGTCATTGCTATCATGAGCACCAGCGAAAGCCGTGACGACAGTCTGCGACGGATGGCGAAAAGCAGGAAGATGCCTATGCAGAACTCCAGAGCCGAGAGCAGCACCGAGGCTGCAAGCAATACCGTGTTTGGAACCAGCCCTCCCAGGCCCATGGCTTCCAAATAATCGCCCATCTTGTACTGCGTGCCCAGCGGGTCGACGGCCTTCACAAAGCCCGATAAGATGAACACCACTGCCAGCATCATGCGGCACAGATTGACGACGACTTTTCTCACTCCTTCAGCTTTATTAGTCCGAACACCGAGTAGTTGATGATGTCCATGTAGTTGGCATCAATGCCTTCGCTCACCAGCGTAGCTCCGCTCAGGTTCTCTATTTCCTTGATACGCTCTATCTTCGTTAGGATTAAGTCCGTGTAAGAACTTACGCGCATGCCTCGCCACGCTTCGTCGTAGTCGTGGTTCTTGCGCTTCATCAGCTCCAGCGCCTCTTGGGCATAGCGGTCGTACAGGCTCATGGCCTCTTCGTTGCTCATGTCTACTGTATCGGCGAAGCCGCGCTCCAGTTGGATGAGGCCCACGATGCCGTAGTTGATGAGTCCGATGAACTCCGGTCTGATGCCTTCGCCCACAAGCGAGCAGCCCGTGATTTCCAGCTGGCGTATGCGCTTGGCTTTGATGAACAGCTGGTCGGTAAGCGACTGTGGGCGCAGGATTCGCCATGATGCACGGTAGTCGTGCAGCTTCTTTTCGAACAATTCGCGACACTCGCTGACAGCAGCCTCGAACTCTTTGTTTGTCTTTTCGAACTTATCCATATCAGCCTGCAAAGTTACTCAATTCTTGCGAAACAGCCAAATATTCGGCTCCTTAAAACGCGCTATCTGTATTTTTCCTTGATTTAGCGCGTCCTCATTTCAGCGCTTTTCCTGTTGGTTAGCGTCTTCTGCTTGCTGCTCCTGCTTGCGGTGGATGTACTTGATTTTGCCGCAGAGGGCATCGAACGCCACTTGCAGGGAGTCGCGCTGCAGGCGCAGCCGGTTCAGTTCCAGCACTTCGGGGGCATCGTTCTTCAGCGTTGTGGCGTGTTCCATGACGTATTGGTGCTGGGCATCGTGGCGCCGCTTCACGGCCTCCAGCATGCTGTCGACTGCCGCCAGCTCCTGCTGGGCTTGCTTTAGGGCTGCCTCCTGCTTGAGCTTCAGTGCCTCGTGCCGCTGGTCGAAAGCCTTGGGATAGGTGCGGCTCAGCGAGTCGACGAGGGTTAAGGCTGTCTGATATTCGTTCTGTTCCAGGGCCGTGCGTGCTTCGTCGAGCAGAGCCTGTGCCTGGTGCTCGGGTTGCTGACTGCATGCTGCTGCAGCCAGTAGGATTGCTATTGCATAGAGCATTTTCTTCATGTGTGCGCTTTATTATAATGATAATTTGCGGCAAAGGTACTAACTTTTTCTGAATGTAGGTGTCTTCTCTTTCAGAAATATTTCGTACCTTTGCACGCAAATCATCTGTATACACATGAAATTATATTCAGACGACGAACTGGCAGAATTACTTAACCGGGAGGTCTTTCATTTGATAGGCGATGTTGCCGACGATATGGGCGTGGAGTGCTATGTCGTGGGTGGCTATGTGCGCGACATCTTCTTGGAGCGTCCTTCCGACGACATAGACGTAGTGGTTGTAGGTAGTGGAATTGCAGTGGCTTCAGCGCTGAAGAAGAGGCTCGGACGGCATGCGCATCTTTCCGTGTTCAAGAATTTCGGCACGGCGCAGGTGAAGTATAACGACCAGGAGATTGAGTTCGTGGGGGCCCGCCGCGAAAGCTACAGCCACGACTCACGCAAGCCCATCGTCGAGGACGGGACGCTGGAAGACGACCAGAACCGTCGCGACTTCACCATCAATGCGATGGCCATCTGCCTGAACAAGAACCGTTTCGGCGAACTCGTAGACCCTTTCAACGGACTGGCCGACCTGGAGGATGGCATCATAGCCACGCCTCTGGAGCCCGGCATCACGTTCAGCGACGACCCGCTGCGCATGATGCGTTGCATTCGCTTTGCCACGCAACTGAATTTCCAGATTGAGGACGAGACTTTCGAGGCACTGGAGCGTATGGCCGACCGCATCAAGATTGTGAGCGGCGAACGCATTGAGGTGGAACTGAACAAGATAATGATGTCACCACACCCCAGCAAGGGGTTCGTCGACTTGCAGCGCTGCGGCCTGCTCAATATCATCTTGCCCGAAGTGGCGGCCCTCGATATTGTGGAGCAGAAGAACGGCCGGGGCCATAAGAACAACTTTTATCATACGCTGGAGGTGCTCGAGAACGTATGCCGTACAGAGCAGGGAGCTCAGCTCTACCTGCGCTGGGCGGCTCTGCTCCACGACATCGGCAAGACGAAGACAAAGCGGTGGGACCCGGCTGCGGGCTGGACTTTCCATAACCATAACTTCGTGGGGGCAAAGATGGTGCCCGAGCTGTTTCGCAGGCTGAAGTTGCCGATGGGGCCGGAGATGAAGTACGTGCAGAAGCTTGTCGACCTGCACATGCGTCCGCAGGTGATAGCCGACAGCGAGGTGACCGACTCGGCCGTGCGCCGGCTGCTGAATGATGCGGGCGACGACATCGACGACCTGATGACGCTCTGCGAGGCCGACATCACCAGCAAGAATGAGGGGAAGAAGAAAATATTCCTGGAGAACTTCCGCATGGTGCGCGAAAAGCTGGCCGACCTCAAGGAGAAAGACTACAAGCGACTCCTGCAGCCAGTCATCGACGGCAACGAAATCATGGAGATGTTCGGACTGAAGCCCAGTCGCGAGGTGGGCACCCTGAAGCAGACGCTGAAAGACGCTGTGCTCGACAACCGTGTGGAGAACGAGCGCGAGCCGCTCATGCAGCTGCTCATCGGCAAAGCCCGCGAGATGGGCCTTGAGCCTGTAGCGAATGCAAAGTGAATAAGGAACTAAAAACCAGATACAGTTATGAAACTAAACAAGAAGCTATTGTCGGTCGTCGTGCTGGGATGCAGCCTGACGGCCTCGGCACAAAACGACGAACGCATATCGTCGAGCCTCTACTTGCAGGCCGACACGATAGCGCAGGTGACGCTGCCCTTCTCGACCCAAAGCGAAGGCCGGCGCTTCAATCCCACCTGGGGACTCGACCAGGCCTGGATATGGGACCGCAACCTGCGCTGCGGCGTGAACCACATGGGCAAGGAGAACGTGGGCATCGGCCGTACGGCCTATCGCTTCGACAAGGCGCTGACGGGCGACTCCGTGCTGAGCAGCGATGCTATCAGATATCTCCGTCAGCGCAGTAGCATCTTCGACATCGTCAATCCGGAGCTGCCGCTCGTCTTCACGGCCGACCAGGAGGCTGGTGCCGACGAATACTTCGTGAAGAACAAGAGCGCTAACGTGCAGCGATGGGCTACCAATATCAATAGCCACGTGCACTGGATGCAGCAGAATACGAAGCACCCCATCGTGGGCATATCGCCCTTCAACGAGCCCGACTACTGGACGGTAGAGGAGGGGGCCACCGTCAGCAAGAGCCGCGACGTGGCCAAGTTGCTGAAGGAGAGTTTCCCTCGCTGCAAGGACATCGCCATCGTGGGTGGCAACACGCTGAACAACGACAAGGCGCTCGAGTGGTACAACGGCGGAAAGCAGTACTACGACTGGGGCAACACCCATCAGCTGGCCGGCTCGATGGCCAACTATATCAAGTACTACCAGCAGCTGCAAGAGGACGGAAAGGTGGGCTACAACGACGAGATGCACAACGTGGCCGAGGCCATGATAGGTCTGGAGTATGGCATGACGGTGGGCATCTGGTGGGGCTTCGACAGCCGGGCCCGCGGCGAGTTCTGCGACATCAGCCGGCACGGGCGCCGTCTGGCCTATGCCGAGCACCGCAGCAGCTGGACGTCGGCCTCGGTCTATCAGCACGACGACGGCCGTGTGAAGGCTTTCATCGGCTCGTCTGAGCGCCAAGCCAATACTGCCGACTATCAGTTGCTGTCGCTCGACCGGGAGGTGTACTACGACGGCCGCGGACCGGTGCGCGAGTTGCGCATGCAGATTCCTGGCGGTACGGGCTACCAGACCGGACAGACCAATGCCGAGCGCGTGATCGACGTGACCTGGGGCGACGATGTTCCCCCCAGCGCCATCAACGGAACCTATCGCATCGTCAATAAGAACACCGAGACCGTCGTGGCCTATTCGTCGGGCAACATCGTGCTGCAGAAGCCCGGGGCCACGAAGAACCAGAACTGGAACATCCGCTTTTGCAATCCCCGCACGGGTGGCGACTACAGCTTCTACGACATCGAGTCGACCAACAACCGGCAGATGCGTATGAACGTGCTCGACAACTCGCCGCTGGACAATGCCAACGTGATTGCCTACGACAAGTTCGAACAGTCGGACAAGAACGAGCAGTGGTATCTGGAGTATGCCGGCAATGGCTACTACTACATTCGCAACCGACTGACGGCCCTCTACCTAAGTGCTGCCTCCGACTCGCGCAGCAGCGGAACCAACGTGCGCACCAATGTCTTGCAGCCCGAGAACCTGCGGGGCCGGCAGCTGTGGCGCCTGCTGCCTGTCGACGTGACTTATGAGACCACAGCCCCTGCCAAGCCCGAAGGACTGACGGCCGAGGCACAGCAGGCATCGGTCAAGCTGAGCTGGACGCCCAACACGGAAAGCGACGTGGAGGGCTACATGCTGTTGCGGGCCGAGAAGGCTTCGGGTCAGTGGAACACGATAGCCCGAGAGCTGACGTCGACCACCTTCGTCGACAATACTTGCCGTCAGGGCATCGCATATATATATAAGGTGAAGGCCATCGACCGCGCACAGAACCAGTCGGAATGCTCTGAGACGGCCGAGGCTCAGCCCACGGGCGAGCAGGGCCTGATGGCGCGCTGGACGCTGAACGAGACGCTGCAGGACGAGAGTGTCAACCTCTTCGATGCTGCCAGCCACCAGGCTCCTGTCTATACCAACGGACCGCACGACGGCGAGAAAGCGCTCAACCTGGGCTACGGCACGAGCTACGTGCAGCTGCCCTACGAGGTGGCCGACTGCGACGAGCTGACCATCTCGATGTGGGTCAACTGGCGCAACTCCACCAATCGCTGGCAGCGCATCTTCGACTTTGGCAGCGGCACCGACCGCTATATCTTCCTGACACCGGCCAACGGCAATAACGTGATGCGGCTGGCCCTCAAGAACGGTGGCGACGAACAGGTGCTCGACTGCACCGCCCGTATGCCGCTGATACAGTGGAAGCACGTGACGGTAACGCTGGGACGCGAGCGCACGGCCATCTATCTTGATGGCGAGGAGGTGGCCAGCACGACGGGCATCACCATTCGTCCGAGCGACATTCACCCCGTGCTCAACTACATCGGGCGCAGCCAGTATGCCAGCGATGCTCCGCTGAAGGCCTACGTGGCCGACGTGCGCATCTTCAACTATGCGCTCGATGCCGAAGCCGTAAAGGCCCTGGCTAATGACGATACCAGTGGCATCGATGCTCCGGCAGCCGATGCTGCTCCAGCCACACGCTATACCCTTGACGGACGCAAAGCCACTGCTGCACAGCGCGGCATCGTCATTGAGAACAACCGGAAGGTTGTAGTGAAGTAAGATTTAAGCGATTAAAGTACTACAGGGGGAACTTTGGCTGGGCTGAAGTTCCCCTTTAAGGTAGTTGAAGCGGCACTTGAGGGTGGTTGAAGCGGCACTTGAGGGTGGTTGAAGCGGCACTTGAGGGTGGCTGAAGCGGCACTTGAGGGTGGTCGAAGGGGCACTTCAACCCTGCCAAAGGGGCACTTCGACTATGATAGAATGAGGTTGGGAGGTGGGCGGTTTATTCGTTTGTTTCTGAAACCACTATATATATAGGTGGTTTCAGAAACAAACAAAAAAATCTTTTCGCGGTCAGCGGGTCAACTCGCCTCTTGTCGGTAGCATGTTTCGCTGACCGTTGTCGTAAGCTTTGGGGTCAGTTCGCTACATCTTCGCAATGATGCCCAGCTTCGTGGTGCGCAGGAAGTTGAGCACGTTGCGCAGTTCGGGACCATCAGGCACCTGCTCGGCTATCTGGTTGATGGCGTCGAAGAGCGAGGTGTTGCCGTGGAACACGAGGCGGTAGGCGTTGGCCAGGTGCTTCAGCGTCTTTTCATCGACGCCGTAGACGCGGCCCATGGTGACGTTCACGCCGCCGTAGGTGTTCTTGCGGGTGGCGATGATGTAGGGCGGAATGTCCTTCGAGAAGGTTGTTCCTGCCTGTACCATAGCGCCGGTACCCACGCGGGTCTTGGCGTTCTCGATGACCGAAGACGAGAAGATGGCGCCGTCCTGTATCTCGCAGTCGCCCGCAATCTTCGTGCCGTAGCCGAAGACGCAGCGGTTGCCCACCTTCGTGTCGTGCGAGATGTGGGCACCTTCCATGAGCACGTTGTCGTTGCCGATGACGGTCTGTCCGCTTGTGTGGGTGGCGCGGTTGATGACTACGTTCTCGCGGATGATGTTATTGTCGCCGATGATGCACTCTGATTTCTCGCCACGGAAATCGAAGTCCTGCGGCAGGGCGCCGATGACGCTTCCCTGGTGCACCTTGTTGTTCTTGCCCATGCGTGTTCCGCTGAGGATGCTCACGAAGGGGAAGATGATGCAGTTGTCGCCGATGACCACGTCGTCCTCGATGTAGACGAAGGGGAATATCTTGCAGTTTTCGCCTATTTTCGCCTTGGGGCTGATTTCGGCTCTTGGGCTAATTTCGCTTGCCATAATTCTTTGTGTTAATTTAGACCTTAGAGTTTGGAATAAATTCTTCATTTATTTGCTTCCGCCTCCCAGTGCCTGATACAGGTTCACTACGGCCTGCATCTTGGAGAAGTCGTCGGTGACCTTCGAGATGCGGGCGTTGAGCAGGCTTGTCTGAGCCTGGATGACCTCGAGGTAGCTGCTACCCTTGCTGCTGTAGAGCATGCGGGTGTCTTCTACGTTCTGCGTCAGCACGGCCACCTGCTTGGCGTCGAGCTGGCTCTTCTCGTCGCTGCTGTTGTAGGCCAGCAGGGCGTTCGACACCTCGTTGCCTGCCTTCAGGATGGTATTCTGCCAGGTGTTCAGGGCCTGCTCCTGCTGCGCCTTGGCCACCTTCAGTCCGGCAATAATCTGTCCGTGCTGGAAGATGGGCTGCGTCAGCGAGCCGATGGCCGAGAGAATCCACTTGCCGGGGTTGACGATGGTGCCAATTGAGTTGGTAAACGTGGCATTGCCCGTGATGGTGATGTTGGGGTAGAAGCGCGAGCGAGCCGTCTCTACGTCGTAGAAGCATTGTGCCAGCTGCATCTCGGCAGCGTGCACGTCGGCACGGTTGGTCAGCAGCTGTGCACCTACGCCGGCAGCGAACTTCGTGGGCAGCGACTGCTCGCTGAACTTGCCGCGCGGAATCTGGTGTCCGGCTTCGTTGAGCAGCAGCGACATCGAGTTCTCCATCTCGCGGATTTGCCTGCGCAGGTCTACGGCCTGGGCCTGCACCTGATAGTAGCTGGCCTCGGCACTCTGCACGCTCGTAGAGCGGGCGCGTCCCAGTTCCTTCTGCAGCTTCATCATGTCCCAGGTCTCCTTGACGAGTCCCTGCATGTCGGTGACGATGGCCAGCTGCTCGTCGAGCATCATGAGCGTGTAGTAGAGGTTGGCCACGCCGCAGATGATGTTGGTCTTCACAGCCACCTGATAGTCTTTCGCGGCCAGCAGCTTCATCTGTGCCGAGCGTTTCTGCGAGAGGATGTTGCCGAAGAGGTCGACGTTCCAGCTGGCCGCGATGGGCAGCTGGTAGGTCTTTGACGTCGATGCGCCATCCATCTGCACGCGGCTGATGGTGCCCTGCGGGGCGAAGGCTACGCTGGGCAGGAAGGCCAGCTTGGCCACCTTGAGCATGTCCTCCATCATCTTCACGTTGAGCGCTGCGTTGGCCAGGTCGGTATTGTTGTCGAGTGCCGTCTGGATGAGGCTCTGCAGCTGCGGGTCGGTGAACACCTCGCGCCAGGGCAGGTCGCCGAAGTTCTCGTCGGTATTCACGGCCAGCGTGTCGGTATCTGATACCATGTCGCGTATCAGCCCCTTGGTGTTCACCTCGTCGGGGCGTTCATATTTGTTGTAGAGGCCGCAGCTGGTCAAAAGCAGCGAGCATGCGGCTATTGTCAGTATCTTCTTCATGTTCACATTACTTCTGTAGTTCATAATCAACAGGACGTTTCGCATACTGTTGCAGCTCGGTAGTTACGTCGGGGTTCTCCTCGTCGCCCTCGAACTTCATGGGCGAGAACTTCTCCTGCAGCGACTGGAATATCACGAACAGCGTGGGAACCACGAGCACCTGGCAGAGCGTACCGATGAGCATGCCGCCCACGGCAGCAGCACCCAGCGTCTGGTTACCATTCTTGCCTACGCCCGATGCGAACATCATGGGCAGCAGACCGATGACCATAGCCAGCGACGTCATCAGGATAGGACGCAGACGGGCTGCCGAACCCAGGATGGCCGACCAGGAGATGGCCATACCCGTGCGGCGACGCTCCAGGGCGAACTGCACAATCAGGATGGCGTTCTTAGCCAACAGACCAATCAGCATGATGAGCGAAATCTGCATGTAGATGTCGTTGGCGTGGCCGAACAGCATGGTGAAGAGGAAGGCGCCTGCCAGACCGAACGGCACAGAGAGCACCACGGCCAGCGGAAGGATGTACGACTCGTACTGTGCCGACAGGATCAGATAGATGAAGATGAAGCAGAGCACGAAGATGAGCGCCGTAGAGTTGCTCGAGGCAGCCTCCGAACGGGTCAGACCCGAGTAGTCGTAGGTGTAGCCCGTGGGCAGGTGGTCAGCTGCAACCTCCTGACAGGCCTTGATGGCCTCACCCGTAGAGTAGCCGTCGGCAACGGTGGCCGTGACGTTAATCGAGGTGAACAGGTTGAAGCGGTTGATGTTCGACGGGCCATAGACGCGCTCCAGGCGGCAGAACTCCTGTACGGGGGACATGCCGGCCGGCGTGCGTACATAGATGCTGTTGAGCGACTCTGGCGTCATGCGGGTAGCGGGGTCGCCCTGCACCATCACGCGGTAGAGCTTACCGTAGGCGTTGAAGTTCGAGGCATACAGACCGCCGTAGTATCCCTGCAGTGTACTGAGGATGGTGGTAGGCGATATGTTGGCCTGCTTACACTTGGCCACGTCTACGTGAATCATGTACTGCGGGTAGTTCGGGTTGTAGGAGGTCTGTGCCATCTGTATCTCCGGCCGCTTGTTCAGCTCGGCAATGTAGTCTTTCACGATGCCGAAGAACTTGTTCAGGTCGCCACCCGTGCGGTCCTGCATCACGAGCGATATACCGCTGTTGGCCGAGAAGCCGGGAATCATAGGCGGTGCGAAGGCCAGGATGTTGGCGTCCTTGATGTGGGCCGTCTTTATGTAGATCTGTGCCAGCACGCCCTGAGCCTCGTAGGGGTTCAGGAAGAAGCGGTAGATGCCGTCGCCCTGCCACAGGCCCGAGAGCTTCCACCAGAAGCCTTTCTGGCGCTCGCTGAAGGGCTTCAGCTTGATGATGAACGTGGCCTGGTCGGAACCGGCACCGGCTATGAAGTTGTAACCCTGGATTTGCTCGCGGCTCAGGATAGCCGGGTCGGCAGCCAGGATAGAGTCTACTTGGTTGATGACCTGACGCGTGCGGGCTACCGACGTAGCGGGCGGCATCGAGATGGTGCAGAACAGCGTACCCGTATCTTCGTCGGGCACCAGACCTGTCTTCGTGAAGCTCATCGTGGTTGCCAGCACGGCAATACCCAGAATGACGGCGATGCCGATGGCCAGCGGCTTGCGCACCAGCTTCTCGATGGCACCCTTGTACTTGTCGAGCACCTTATTATAAGAGGTGTTGAAGGCCAGGTGGAAGCGGTCGATGCGCGACATCTTCTTCTCGTGGCCGTTCTCGTCGTGGGCCTTCAGGAAGATGGCACACAGGGCGGGCGACAGCGTGAGGGCGTTCAGGGCCGAGATGAAGATGGACACGGCCATCGTCACACCGAACTCGCGATAGAACGTACCGCTCGTGCCGCCGATGAACGAAACGGGGATGAACACCGAGGCCATCACCAGCGTAATCGATATGATGGCGCCCGAGATCTCGTTCATGGCGTCGATAGAGGCTGTCAGCGTCGACTTGTAGCCCTGGTCGAGCTTGGCGTGCACGGCCTCTACCACCACGATGGCGTCGTCGACCACGATGGCGATAGCCAGCAGCAGGGCCGACAGCGTCAGCAGGTTGATTGAGAAGCCAAACACTTCGAGGAAGAAGAACGTACCAATCAGCGATACAGGCACGGCAATCAGCGGGATGAGCGTCGAGCGCCAGTCCTGCAGGAACACGTAAATCACGAGGAACACCAGCAGCAGGGTGAAGAACAGGGTGAAGATCACCTCTTCAATCGAAGCATAGAGGAACTCCGTGACGTCGTAGTTGATCTTGTAGAACATGCCCGGCGGCATCAGCTTGGCCTGCTCCTCGAGCTCCTTCTTCACGTTCTTCGCGATCTCGTTGGCGTTAGAGCCGGCAATCTGCTGCACCATACCCATCACCGAGGGGATGTTGTTGTTCTTCATCGAAACAGAGTACTGCAGTCCGCCCAGCTCAATGCGAGCCACGTCCTTCAGCTTCAGCGTCTGTCCGTTGACGTTGCTCTGGATGATGATGTTGCCAAACTCCTCGGCACTCTTCAGGCGGCCGGTGTAGCGCATGGCGTACTCATAGGCCACGTTCGACCGCTCGCCGAAGGTACCTGGGGCGGCCTCGATGTTCTGCTCGGCCAGCACGCCGCTGATGTCAGACGGCATCAGGTTGTATTGCTTCATCACGTCGGGCTTCAGCCAGATGCGCATAGAGTAGGTCTTCACACCTGGCGACTGCACGTCGCCCACACCCTGGATACGCTTGATGGCGGGCACGATGTTGATGTTGTTGTAGTTGGTCAGGAACTCGTCGTCGTAGCGGCCGTCAGAGGTCAGGGTGAACATCATCACCTGGCTGGTCTGGCGCTTCATCACCGTCACGCCGATGCGCGTTACTTCGGCAGGCAGCAGGGCCTGTGCCTGCTGCACGCGGTTCTGCACGTTCACGGCGCACATATCGGGGTTCATGCCCTGTCGGAACAGGATGCTCAGGCTGGCCGAACCCGACGAGGCCGACGAACTGATGTAGTCCATGCCTTCCACACCGTTGATGCTCTCCTCCAGCGGTGCCAGCACAGAGTTCTTTACCGTCTCGGCATCGGCACCAGGATAGCTGGTGAAGACCACCACCGTTGGCGGTGCAATGTCTGGGTACTGCTCAATAGGCAGCGTGGCCAGGCCGATGCCACCCAGCAGCACGATGAGAATCGATATCACCGTAGAGAGTACTGGGCGCTTTATGAATGTTGTAAATGTCATAATTGTCAGTTCTCAATTATCAGTTATTTTTTCATTGCTCCCACAATGTCGCCGGCCGACATCTCCTTGGCCTGCTCCTTGATCTTCTCTTGATAGCGCTGGGGAGTAATGGGTACAATCTCCATGCCGTCCGTGAGCTTGGTGATACCGTTGGTCACGTACTGGTCGCCCTCCTTCAGGCCTTCGGTCACGATGTAGTTGTTGCCGTCGTCCTGCGGGTTAACCTTGATTTCGGTGTACTTCACCTTCTTGTCCTTGCCCACGGTGTAGATGAACTTCTTGTTCTGCACTTCCATAACGACCGACTGCGGAACGACGATGGCCGACGCGCTGGAGCGCGGCACGATGATGGTGCCCGAACCGCCGCTCTTCAGCAGCTTCTCAGGGTTGGGGAAGTGGGCCTTCAGCTGAACAGAACCTGTGGCCTGGTCGATCACGCCGCTGATGGCGGCCACCTTGCCCTCGTAGGCATAGGTAGAACCGTCGGCCAGCTGCAGCTTCACCGAAGGATAGTTGTTGACGGCACCCTGCAGTCCGCCGTCCTGCTTCGACATTTCGAGCATGTCCTTCTCCGTAACCGAGAAGTAGACCTCCATCTGGCTGATGTCGGCCACGTGGGTCAGCACGTTCGAGCCGCTCACCAGCGTGCCCACCTTGTAGGGCAGCGTGCCCACGACGCCCTTGGCGGGGCTCTTCACGTAGCAGAAGCTCAGCGACTCCTTGGCCGAAGCCAGCGCTGCCTGTGCCTGGGCCAGCTGGGCCTCGGCGCTCTTCAGCGAGTTCTCTGAGGTCTGCAGCTCGTAGTCGCCGATGACCTTGTTGTCATACAGCTGCTTCGAGTTGTTGTAAGTCAGCTTGGCCGTGTTCACCTGGCTCTGTGCCGTGTTGACGGTGGCCTGTGCCTGGCGCACCTGTGCCTGGTAGGTCTCGTTGTCGAGCACGAACAGCAGCTGTCCGGCGCCGACGGCCTGACCCTCGGTCACGCAGATTTTCGTGATGAAGCCTGAAGCTTTCGGACGGATCTCAACATCCTGGATACCGTTGATGGTGGCAGGATACGTCGTCTGCAGCGAGGAACTCTGATTCTTAACTGTCTCTACGGGATACTCATTGTCGCCGAATGTGGGACGGCCACCGCCGCCACCACACGACACCAGCGCAGCTGACACAGCGGCTGCCAGTAGCATCTTGTACTTTTTCATAATTATCATAAAATCCTAAATTTATATATAAATTCGATTATCCTTGAGAAAACTTGAAGTCGCCTCTTTAGTTTTCGGGTGGCAAAGTTACACAAAAAAACGGCAACCAAGAGTGTTGCCGCTTATGATTTAACAAAGTTTATTATGCCTTTATTTTCCTTTTGAAGTAGGGGCTTCGCCCGATGGGCGGGATGAATCGGAGGCATTCATTGGCTGAATCCACCCGATTCATTGGCTGAATCGGCCCGATTTGTCGGATGAATCGGGGCGGTTCAGCCAGCCATCCGTGGCGGCTAATAGGAAGCCTGGCAGGGAATGCCCGCATCCTCCACGCGGCGGCAGATGGCGTCGAGCACCTCGCGAGGGGCTTTCTGCAGCGTGCGGTCGGGCGTTTCGCGGTCGATGGTGTAGATCATCACCTGCTGCGGGCCGATGCTTTTCACAGCTTCGAGCCAGGGGGCCACGTAGGCTTCGCCCGTATTGTCGACGCCTGGGCCGCAGAGGAACATGGTCTGTATGATGACGTGACCCTCGAACGCCCGCAGGTGGGCAATGATGTCGCCGACGTTGTAGTGGCCGGTCGGGCGGTCCACCTTATTAATATATATAGGGTCTACGGTGTCGAGCTTCAGGATGTTGTTGTCCACTCGCATCAGGGCAGCGTGCACATCGGGCTTGTGAACCATCGTCGAGTTGCTCAGCACGCTCACCTTGGCGTTGGGAAAGTAGCGGTCGCGCAGCCGCAGCGTGTCCTCGATGATGGCTGGAAACTCTGGGTTGGCGGTAGGCTCGCCGTTGCCGGCAAAGGTCAGCACGTCGGGCGTGGGGCCGTTCTGCTGCATGTCCTTCAGCCTTTCCTCCAGCGCCTGTGCCACTTCCTGGCGGTTGGGCATGCGCTTGGTGGGTCTGTGGTCGGCGTTGAAGCCGCATTCGCAGTAGATGCAGTCGAAGGTGCACACTTTTCCGTCGGCGGGCAACAGGTTGATGCCCAGCGACACTCCCAACCGCCGGCTGTGCACGGGGCCGAAGATGGGGGAGGGGTAGATAACGGTCGACATATAGCGTTGTTTTTTAGAATAAACGCAAAAAACGAGGAAAATATTTTGCTTTTTGGCCATTTTAATGTAACTTTGCAGCGAAAACTGCACTTAGAACAACAAATCTACGATAAAAATGGAACAAGTATTTAGTTACATTATCAGCCTGGGAGCATCGGTCATGATGCCCGTCCTTTTTACGATTATCGGTCTGTGCATCGGCATGAAGTTTGGAAAATCGCTCAGGAGCGGCCTCTATGTGGGCGTCGGCTTCGTGGGGCTGGGCATCGTTACGGCCCTGCTGACCAACAACTTCGGCGGCCCGCTCGATGCGTTCTCGAAAATCTTCGACCTCGACCTGAGCGTGTTCGACATGGGTTGGCCTGCTGCCGCCGCCGTTGCCTACAACACAGCCGTAGGCGCGCTGATTATCCCCATCTGCTTGGGCGTCAACTTCCTGCTGCTCATCACTAAGTGCACCCGCACGGTGAACATCGACCTGTGGAACTACTGGCACTTCGCCTTCATCGGCGCTGTGGCCTATTTCGTCATGGACCAGTCGCTCGCATGGGGCTACTTCGCCGCCATCGTCTGCTATATCATCACCCTCGTGATGGCCGACCTCACCGCCGACCGCTTCCAGGAGTACTATCCTGAGTGGCAGGGCATCTCCATCCCGCAGCCTTTCTGCCAGAGCTTCACGCCGTTTGCCATCGGCATCAACTGGCTGCTCGACAAGATTCCCGGCTTCTCCAAGCTCGACATCGACGCCGAGGGACTGAAAAAGAAGTTTGGCGTGCTCGGTGAGCCCATCGTGCTGGGCGTCATCGTGGGTGCCATCATCGCCGCTCTGGCCCACCTGAACCACTTCGGCGACATGGAGGCCTACCGCAGCTCGCTCGAGGAGATTGCCAAGAGCAAGAACCCGCTGGCCAAGCCCGTGACCATGACCGATGCCGTGATGGCCGTCGTCAAGGACATCCTTTACCTCGGCGTGGTCATGGGAGCCGTCATGGAGCTCATCCCCCGCATCACGAAGCTGTTCATCGACGGTCTGAAGCCTATTGCCGACAAGACCCAGGAGGTGGTGAAGAAGAAGTTCAACGGCAAGAAGGTCTACATCGGCATGTCGCCGGCTGTGGTCATCGGCCATCCTACGACGCTCGTCGTGTCGCTGCTGCTCATCCCCGTGGCCCTGCTCGTGGCCGTCGTCCTGCCTGGCAACCAGTTCCTGCCCCTCGCATCGCTGGCCGGCCTGTTCTATGTATTCGTCATGGTGCTGCCCTATACGAAGGGTAATGTGGTGAAGACCTTCATCATCGGCCTCATAGCCGTGGGCATCGGTCTCTACTTCGTCACCGATATGGCCCCCGCCTTCACCAAGGCCGCCAACTCCGTGTTTGCTACCACCGGCGATGCAGCCGCCAAGATTCCCGTCAAGACCGACGGCACTCCTTACTTCGCCGGAGCCCTCGACTTCGCTTCGTCGCTCTTCGGCTGGGTCATCTATAAGTGCGTCGACTCGCTGAAGTGGGTGGGTGCCGGTGTGCTCACGCTCATCACCGTCTGCATGGTCATCTGGAACCGCATGCGTATCGTGAAAGAAGAAAAAGCAAATTAATATACTTACAAAAATGAAAAAAGCATTTTTAGTTTCCGCCCTCTTCTTGGGCGCCCTGGGCATGCAGGCCCAGCAGGATGTGAAGTTCCAGACGGCTTGCCATCCTGAAGACGTGAAACACTACGACACCAAGACGCTGCGCGACCGCTTCGTCATGGAGAAAGTGATGGAGGCCGACAAGATCCATCTGACCTATTCCCACTACGACCGCTTCATCTTCGGTGGCGCAATGCCTGTCACCAAAGACCTGAAGCTCGAGAACTTCCTCGAACTGGGTCTCGATGTCGACCCAGGCATCAAGGACAAGTATTTCCTCTACAACCGCGAGCTCGGCGTGGTGAACTGCGGCGAGGGCGACGGCTGGGTGATCGTCGACGGCAAGGAGTATGCCCTCTCACCCAAAGAGGCCCTCTACATCGGCCGCGGCCACATCGGTAAGGGCAAGGATGTGAACAAGGAGGTACTCTTCCGCTCGAAGGATGCCTCGAAGCCTGCCAAGTTCTACCTGAACTCGGCCACCGCTCACCAGCACTACAAGACGCAATGGATTACGCTCGACGGCCGCAAGGGTTCGCTGAAGGCTGCCGTGTGGGGTCCCGTGGGCTCGCTCGAGGAGTGCAACAACCGCACCGTCTATAAGCTCATCGTGAACGACGTGCTCGAAGAAGGTCCCTGCCAGCTGCAGCTCGGCCTGACGCAGCTCAACCCGGGTGCTGCCTGGAACACGATGCCGCCTCACACCCACGGCCGCCGCATCGAGGCTTACTACTACTTCAACCTGCCGCAGGAGCAGACCATCGCCCACATCATGGGTGAGCCGCAGGAGAGCCGCGTCGTATGGCTGCACAACGAGCAGGCCATCATGTCGCCCGAGTGGAGCATCCACGCTGCTGCCGGCACCTACTACTACACCTTCATCTGGGGTATGGCAGGCGAGAACCTCTACTACAACGACAAAGACAATATTCCCGTGATAGACATCAAGTGATGGGCAATCACGGAGCTCTAAATTCTAAACTCTAAAATCATAACACATGACACCTGTTACTACTACAAAGATGAGCAACTTCCGCTGGGTCATCTGCGGACTGCTCTTCCTCGCAACCACCATTAACTACATGGACCGTCAGG
>CACXYH010000010.1 GCA_902771785.1 uncultured Prevotellaceae bacterium | reverse complement strand
CGTCCAAGGGTATGACCGTAGAGGGTTAAGGACTCGCCGTCAAGCTGCATATCGTCCAAGCCGATGTGCCACAGGCGGCATTTTTCAATCACGACTGATTATATCTGGCCGATTACTTGCGTAAGTCCAGATTTCTTCGTACCTTTGCACCATGCAGATGGGCGCTTTTTCTGATTTGAATTCACATACAAAGATACGAAAAAAATACGCACATCTGCAACTTTACTTCGTTAACTAATGCTTTGATAATTAGATAGTTAGTTAAACTTTGTAATAATCCATTACCACCTAAATTGACGCAGAACCAAAAATTTGTTTGTTTCAGAAATAATGCCTATCTTTGCATCGTCAAGATGAATGTCTTGGCTATGCCGCTGAATGCGGGGAGTAAGGCTTTACAGATACTGCTCCATTTGAATAAAAGGTCGCATCATGTATGGTGCGACTTTTTTATTGCTCATACTTCTTGCGAAATTGTCTGTAGAACATCGGACTCTGGGCAACGTATCTGTTGACCGAAATGGCCTTCTTGCCTTTGAACAAGAGTACTTCCACTGCGTGACGGTTGGCTTCGAAATACGCTTTGATGTCGGCTGCCGTTGCGTTTTGTATGGAAACGGGGAGCGTTTTGTATGGAAACGGAAGCCGTTTCGAAAGGAAATGCATTTTTTGAGAAATTCGATTTCTTCGGTCATCTGTCATATTTGCATATAAATGGCTGTGTTTTAGCTGGATAGACATAAAACCATCCGTCATGTTCGGTCATATTCGGTCATGTTCGGTCATGTTTTTGGGGAAATAGACGGATAAAAGCGGTACTTTTGGTGAACTAACGTGCCGCTTTGACTGGACTAAAGTGCCGCTTTGGGTGAGCTAAAGTGGCGCTTTGGGTGAGCTAAAGTGGCGCTTTGGGTGAGCTAAAGTGGCGTTTGAAGTGACTCAAAGCGCCGTTTTGGAGGGTTAATGCGGCCTTTGGACCGTCAAAACATGACCGAATATGACCGAATATGACGGTTTGCTTTGTGGTTATACATCTTATTATCAACCGTATAGAGCCAAAATATGACAGATGACAGAAGGTTTTGCAAAAACATTTTTCCGTACGGAAGAAGAGCAAGAAAATACGAAAAAACTGGAGAAATCACATGCTTTCGACCAGAATGATGATTGGCTTTACGGAGCAGGATGATGAGGATGGGAATAAATTTAAGCTTATTCATAAGGGACAAATCTAACCTTATTCATAAGGGACAAAAAAGTTGCGTTTTGTATCAAAACGGGGAGCGTTTTGTGCCAAAACGGAATGCGTTTTGTATCAAAACGGAAAGTGTTTTGGCCCAAATCGCCTTATACTCCTTCCTCGACCCGTTAGTTCGTCGGTCACGAACCGGCAGCAGGAGGCTCACGAACCAATGGAAACCTGCGTGGAGACCAATGGAAACCTGCGTGGAGACCAATGGAAACCTGCGTGGGAACCGATGGAGACCTGCGTCAATCACTATCCGGAAGCCCCGTTTCCGGTCCATGCAAGTGCCGATGGACGTTGCGAGAAAAGCACGCTGAGCGGCGCAAAGGCGAAGCTTGAACGGTATTCTCAGGCTGGGAACGCATCGGAAAGTAAAGCTTTTTTCAGCCTGTTCCGTGAGACGCTGTTGTCGGTTGAGGCTGGGAACGCATCGGAAAGTAAAGCTTTTTTCAGCACAAATGCAAAAAGTTTTGTCTTTTCGTGCGCCACTTTTCAATAATTTTCGTATATTTGCAGCTGAATTAATCGATACACAAAAAGAATGAAACGACTTTTGTTCCTACTTGCCACTTCGGTCTTCTGCCTGGCCACCGCCGCACAACTGCGCAACCCCATCCTGCCAGGCTTCCATCCCGACCCCAGCGTGTGCCGAGTGGATGGCGATTTCTATCTTGTCAACTCCTCATTCCAATACTTCCCCGGCGTGCCCATCTACCACAGCACCGACCTGGAGCACTGGCAGCAGATAGGCAACGTGCTGAGCCGCCCGTCGCAGCTGCAGCTGAAGGGAGCCACGTCGTGGCAGGGCATCTATGCGCCCACCATCCGCTATCACGCGGGCACCTACTATATGATTACGACCAACGTGGGCCACAACGGGCGCACGGGTCGAAACGCCGACAGCGAAAACTTCATGGTGACGGCCAAGAACCCCGCCGGCCCATGGAGCGACCCCATCTGGCTGCAGCAGGGAGGAATAGACCCCTCGCTCTACTTCGAGGGAAACAAGTGCTACATGGTGAGCAATCCCGACAACACCATCACGCTCTGCGAAATCGACGCCAAGACGGGCCGACAGCTCACCAAGAGCCGCCCCATCTGGCAGGGCACGGGCGGACGATACCCCGAAGGGCCGCACATCTACAAGAAGGACGGCTACTACTATCTGCTCATCTCTGAGGGCGGAACCGAGCTGGCCCACTCGCTGACCATGGCCCGCTCGAAGAACATCTACGGCCCCTACACGCCCAACCCGCAGAACCCCATCTTCACCCACTGCTCGCGCAAGGGGCAATACAGCCAGATACAGGGCACGGGCCACGGCGACCTGGTGCAGAAGCAGGACGGCTCGTGGTGGCTCGTCATGCTGGCCTATCGCAACTTCAACGGTTCCTACCACCACCTGGGCCGCGAGACCTATCTGGCACCCGTAGAGTGGAAGGCGGGCGAATGGCCCGTGGTGAACGGCGGCAACCCGATTGACACCGCCGCAACGGCACAGAAGCGCCGCCTGCACTACGACTTCACGAAGCCGCTGGGACCCGAGTGGCTGCACATTCAGGAGCCCGACACTGAGGCCTACGAGCTGAAGGACGGACGACTGCGCCTCTTCGGCAGCATCCTCAGCATGAAGGAGAACAAGCAGCCCACGTTCGTGGGGCTCCGGCAGGAGAGCGCCAACATCTGCGTCGACACGAAGGTGACGCTGCTCGACGGCGAGAACGGCGACCAAGCCGGACTCTGCGTCTACCAGATAAACGACGGGTTTGCGCAGATGAACCTGCAGAACAGGCGCGGCAGCCACTACGTGCACCTCTGCCTGCAACTGAAGGACAACCTCTTCACGATGGCCGAGCAGAGCGTGCCGGCCACGGCTCAGGTGTGGATGCGGCTGAAGAGCGACGGCGAGAAGTACTATTTCAGCTACTCTACCGACGGCAAGAGCTACGAACAGCTCGGCGCCATAGAGTGTCTGCTGCTATCGACCGAGGTGGCAGGCGGCTTCACGGGCGTCATCGTCGGCATGCACTCACACATGGCCAGCAGCAAGTTCCAGACGGGACGTTCGTTTGCCGACTTCGACTTCTTCGACTATCAGGAGAATTAAGCATTTCTATAATAAACCCTTTAAAACTAAATGCGTATGAAAAAGTATCTTGCTGAAGCAGTGGGCACCATGGTGCTCGTACTGATGGGCTGCGGCGCCGCCGTCAGCCTGGGTTGCTCGAACGCCGACCCCGAAACAGTAGTTGGAACATCGCTGGCATTCGGTCTGGCTGTTGTTGCCATGGCCTACACCATCGGAGGCATCTCCGGTTGCCACATCAACCCCGCCATCACCCTGGGATGCTTGCTCTCGGGCCGCATGAGCGGCAAGGATGCAGGCATGTACATGATCTTCCAGGTCATCGGAGCCATCGTAGGCTCGGCCATCCTCTACCTGCTCACCGCGGCTGCCGGACTCAGCGGCACGGGTGCCAACGACCTGCAGGCCAACGGAGCCGGAACCATTCCCGTATGGGGCGGACTGCTGGCTGAAGTGTTCTTCACCTGCGTCTTCGTGCTCGTCGTGCTCGGAGCCACTGCCAAGACCAACGGCGCCACCAACAACTTCGCCGGACTGGCCATCGGCCTGAGCCTCGTGCTCGTTCACCTCTGCTGCATTCGCTACACGGGCACCTCGGTGAACCCCGCACGCAGCATCGGTCCCGCTCTCTTCGAAGGCGGAACGGCACTGACCAACCTCTGGATCTTCATCGTAGGCCCACTCGTGGGCGGTGCCTGCGCAGCCGGCATCTGGAAGATGATTGAGCCCGAGAAATAAGCGACCAGACAAAAGCATGAGGAAGGAGCCCCTGCTCCTTCCTCATTTTTTAAACGACACCACCCGAAACCCAAGCAATGACCTCGCAAGAAGCTACTCAACTGCTCGACCATCACGGCATCAAGCCCACCTCCAACCGCATCGTCGTGCTCAAGGCACTGGCCGACGCGCATCGACCGCTTTCGCTCACCGAGCTCGAATACGAAATACTGAGCATCGACAAGTCGAACGTGTTCCGCGCGCTCACTGCCTTCCGCGAGCAGCACCTGGTGCATGTCATTGAAGACGGGGGCGACGGCGTGCGCTACGAACTGTGCCGGAGCCACCACCACGACATCGACGACGACCAGCACCCACACTTCTATTGCGAGCAATGTCATCGCACTTTCTGCCTCGACGATACCGAAGTGCCCCTCATCACCCTGCCCCACGGCTATCAGATGACCGCCGTGAACTACGTCGTCAAGGGCATCTGTCCTGAATGCAAAAAACGCTGAGCACGGATCAACACGTCGTGTAGCTCCAATGCCCAGTGTAGTTCGCCGAATCGTCCGTTTGCCTTGCCCGAATGGCAGAGGCCAGGTTGGCGGTCAATATACAATCTTTTTACCCTTTTGGCTATTTCCCGAATGTCTTTTTAATCGTCAACACGTGCGATTTGTTGTTCTTATGAACATAATCCACCGAGTCGACGAAATCACGGATGCTGTCAAACACGATGCCGCCGAGAATCCGGCCGCCGTGCTCCACCCGAATCACCATGCCATCGTCCTCTAACTGGGCTGACAGCTGGAATTGCCGTTCCTGAAGTTCGGTGACAATAATCTCAAGTATGGCAGTACCTATGCGAAGCCAGCTCTCCCCGACCCGTCCCTTCAGAACACGAGCCAAGAAGTCGCCGCATTTCTCGCCTTCAGCTAATACTATTATTTGTTTCGGTTCCATCTAAGAATGATAAGGAAAAATGATAATGCAAAGTTAAGCATTTTCCCTCATCTCTACAAGAGGTTCAAGCAGGCTTGCAACAAGTTTTGACAATTTTGCAAAAGCTTTTGTAAATTCTGCAACTCCAAAACCCGAAATTGCATATTTTGAAAGTGCAGGCTGCTAACCTTTCATCCATTCTGAAACCGTCTGTCCCATGAAACGCTTGAAAGCTACGCCGAAAGTACTGTAGCTTTTGAACCCGCTTTGCCATGCTAACGACTGAGCCGTAACCGTAGAGCCTGACGGTTGGGGACGGCCCGTGGCGTCACGATAAAGCTCAACGAAATGGTCGATGCGCAGGCGGTTGATATAGGCATTGTAGGTGATGCCTTGCTGGGCAAAGTACTGACTAAGATAGGTGCGGTTCGTGCCAACGGCTTCGGCCAGCTGGGCAAGCGTCAGGTCGTGGCGCAGATAGAGGCGGGGCTCCTCGCAATGTTCGCGGAGCAAACGAGTGATGGTGGTAGTAAGAGCCGTAGAGCTCAGTCGGCTCAGGTTCTCTCCCTTACCATCCTGGGCGTCGGTCTGAAAGACTGGTGCCGTCTGCGTTCCGTCGGCAGCATCGCTATCGCCCTCAGCGTTCAGTTCCTGCAGCGTCTCAACCCGCCACAGCACGAAGCTGACAATGAGTAAGTTTAAGAGTTGCACCACATATTCTGTAAAAATATCGCTATAGGTGGTGAAATAGAAAACGAAAGTCAGCATCAAAAACGACTGCAGCAACAGGCTTTGCCATACTTCCTTGTTTTCAAGGTCAGCATAGTTGTCGCGCAGCCAGCGGCCATATTGCCTGACGGATATCACAAGCCATACAGCAAAACCCGCAATAAGCAATACGGTGTAAACCTCTGTGTAAAGCCCTGTATCGGGATTACGGGTAATAAAGCCAACAACAGGCAACAGCAGTTCGGGTATCGTGGCTAACAAAACAGGCCAAAGCGGGCGACGACGGTCTTGCAGCATGCGTAGCAGCAATATCATCATCAGCGGGATGAACGCCACGCGGTCGAGTATGATGCCTAAGGTTCTGCCCACAAACGGGTCGTCTATAAACAAATCCACACCCAGAACAGCCCACCAGACATGGCTGCCCACTACCGCGGCCATGAAAGAGGCCGCCCACAGACGCAGCTCAGGAGACGAATTGACTTCTGTACTAAACGCATTGCCGCGCCGCCAAAGCAAATAACAGCCTGCCACAACAGCATACATGGTTGCGCAGCCATATAGTACTAAGAAATAAACGTCTTGAAGTCCATTGAATTCATACATATTCTTAATATCTCATTTAATTGCGATGATGCCTGTATCCGTCAAATACCAATGATGTCTGCCACGTCAAATAGCAATGATGCCTGTCACGTCTAATAGCAATGATGCCTGTCTCGACAATCAGCCTTGCCTAAAAAGAAAAAAGAAAGGCTCTCGCCACGACAGCGGGAGCCGTTCTTATGGAGAACAAATAAATTCTCTTTACTCAGCCTTGGGAGCTTCCTCTGCTGCGGGAGCCTCCTGTGCAGGAGCCTCGGCAACAGGTGCTTCAGCAGTAGCCTCGGCAGCCTTAGCGCCACCGCGACGGCTACGACGCGTAGCCTTCTTCTTGCCTGCCTCCTTAGCCATAGCCTCGTCGAAGTCTACGAGCTCGATGAAGCAAATGGGAGCAGCATCGCCCTTACGGAAACCGAGCTTAATGATGCGGGTGTAGCCACCGGGACGGTCGCCCACCTTCTGAGCAACAGGGCCGAAGAGCTCCTTGATAGCCTCTTTGTTCTGCAGGTAGCTGAACACAACGCGGCGAGAGTTGGTAGAGTCTTCCTTTGCCTTGGTGATCAGCGGCTCTACATACTTCTTCAGTTCCTTTGCCTTTGCGAGGGTCGTAGTGATTCTTTTGTGCATGATCAGCGAGATAGCCATGTTGGCAAGCATGGCCTGGCGATGTGATGCAGTACGGCCCAGATGATTGAATTTCTTGTTATGTCTCATTGTTGTTGTTTACTTTTTTATGGGCAACAGAGGATGTCTCAACCGACTACTCCTTGTCCAGTTTATACTTTGAAATGTCGGTTCCAAACGACAGATTCAGACTCTCGAGCAAATCATCAAGCTCAGTGAGCGATTTCTTACCGAAGTTGCGGAACTTCAAGAGGTCGGTCTTGTTGTACTGTACGAGGTCGCCCAGCGTCTCTACGTCGGCAGCCTTCAGACAGTTGAGAGCACGAACCGAGAGGTTCATGTCAACCAACTTCGTCTTGAGCAGCTGGCGCATGTGCAGCACTTCCTCGTCGAACTCCTGATTACCCTCTGCCTCATTATTCTCAAGCGTAATCTTTTCATCTGAGAACAGCATGAAGTGGTAAATCAAGATCTTGGCAGCCTCCTTCAGGGCATCCTTCGGGTGAATGGAACCATCCGTAGTCACTTCAAGCACGAGCTTGTCGTAGTCGGTCTTCTGCTCGACACGATAGGGCTCAACGCTGTACTTGACGTTGCGGATTGGGGTGTAGATAGAATCGATGGGTATGACATTGACGTCGGTGCAGAACTCGCGATTTTCATCGGAAGGAACATAGCCGCGTCCTTTGTTAATCGTCAAGTCTATCTGCATCGATGCCTTGGAATCTAAATGACAAATCACCAATTCGGGATTCAGCACCTCAAATCCAGTCAGATACTTACCTATATCACCGGCTTTAAACTCGGTAGAATTCTCGACGGTGATAGAGACTTTTTCGTTCTCGAATTCTTCCACTAATTGCTTGAACCGAACTTGCTTCAGGTTCAAGATAATGTTGGTAACATCCTCCTTTACACCAGGTACTGATGAGAACTCATGCTCAACACCTGCAATGCGGATGGTGTTGATAGCGTAGCCCTCGAGCGATGAAAGCAGAATGCGGCGCAGGGAATTACCAATGGTCACTCCGAAGCCTGGCTCAAGAGGACGAAACTCGAACTTGCCGAATTTGTCGTTGGCCTCCAGCATTACGACTTTATCAGGTTTTTGAAATGCTAATATCGCCATTAATTTAATGATTTTTATTTAGTTCTTAGAGTACAACTCAACGATTAACTGCTCCTTAATGTTCTCAGGGATGTCAGCACGCTCGGGCTTGTGAAGGAACTTACCGGCCTTTGCCTGGTCGTCCCACTCCATCCAAGGATACTTGCTGTGGTTGAAACCTGCAAGTGCAGCCTCAATCACCTCAAGAGACTTAGACTTCTCGCGAACAGCAACAATCATACCGGGCTTCACCTGGAATGAAGGAATATTTACAACCTTGCCGTCAACCGTGATATGACGATGACCAACGAGCTGACGAGCAGCAGCGCGGGTGGGAGCAATGCCCAGACGGAACACTACGTTGTCAAGGCGGCTCTCCAGATTCTGAAGCAGCACCTCACCAGTAATGCCCTCGGCCTTTGCTGCCTTCTCGAACATATTACGGAACTGACGCTCAAGTACTCCATAAGTGTACTTGGCTTTCTGCTTCTCTGCCAGCATGACTGCATACTCCGACTGCTTGCGGCGACGGTTCTGGCCATGCTGTCCAGGAGGGAAGTTTCTCCTAGACAAAACTTTGTCGGCGCCGAAGATGGGTTCTCCAAAACGGCGTGCAATTTTTGATTTCGGTCCAATATACTTTGCCATAATACTAAAAATAATTTCGTTAATACGTTTTCTTTATGAAGCTACGACACTACAATTATACACGACGACGCTTCGGAGGACGACAGCCATTGTGGGGCAGCGGAGTAACATCGATAATCTCCATCACCTCAATGCCGGCACCATGGCAGGCACGGATAGCAGACTCACGACCGTTACCGGGACCCTTCACATAAGCCTTCACCTTGCGCAGACCGAGGTCGAAAGCAACCTTTGCGCAATCCTCAGCTGCCATCTGAGCAGCATACGGGGTGTTCTTCTTAGAACCACGGAATCCCATCTTACCAGCCGACGACCAAGAAATCACCTGACCCTCGTCGTTAGCCAAAGACACGATAATATTATTGAAAGAACTGTGAACATGAAGCTGACCAATAGCAGTTACCTTCACGTTTCTCTTCTTAGAAGCGACTGTTTTCTTTGCCATAATCTTTAATTTTCAATTTAATACTTAAAATTTGTAATTTAGATTACTTCGTGGCCTTCTTCTTGTTAGCAACAGTCTTCTTCTTACCCTTACGCGTACGAGCATTGTTCTTTGTGCTCTGTCCACGGACAGGAAGACCATTACGATGACGGACACCACGGTAGCAACCAATATCCATCAGTCGCTTGATGTTCAACTGAATCTCACTACGGAGATCACCTTCAACTTTGAATTCAGCTTTGCTGAACTACTTCGACCTATACCATAGATATAGGTCAATGCGATTTCGCCACGCTTGTTCTGGGGCAAATCTACTCCAACAATTCTTATTGCCATTTGTTAATAAAATGTGATAAAAATAATAATTAAAAACTCAAGTTTTTGCTAAAAAGCATGCAAAGGTAAGGAAATAAACTGATATTCCCTACCATTACCATGCTAATTTAACACTTTTTAGCCCTGACGCATCTTATACTTAGGGTTCTTTTTGTTAATTACGAACAGACGACCCTTTCTACGTACAATCTTGCAATCGGGAGTGCGCTTCTTCAATGATGCTCTTGTCTTCATTTCTTTCGATTGTTTTATTTATATCTAAATACAATTCTTCCTTTTGTCAAATCATAGGGACTCATCTCGACTTTCACCTTGTCGCCGGGCAATATGCGGATGTAGTGCATTCGCATTTTTCCAGAAATGTGAGCTATTATCTGAACTCCATTCTCAAGCTCCACACGGAACATGGCGTTTGACAGGCTCTCGATAATGGTCCCATCCTGCTCGATAGCGGATTGTTTTGCCATACTTTGCTCTTTATTTACCTTCTAATGTTTCTATTTCTTCGAATGATGATAAAATCTCTGCCTTTCCCCTGCGCACGGCAATGGTATGCTCAAAATGTGCAGCAGGCTTTCCATCACGAGTACAGACACTCCAACGGTCAGGCTTCAAGTAGATGTCACGCTTACCCATCGTCACCATAGGTTCGATGGCAATACACATACTTGCCTTGAGCATAGTACCGTTGCCACGTCGTCCGTAATTTGGTACAGGCGGATCCTCGTGCATCTCGCGGCCGATGCCATGTCCGGTCAGTTCCCTGACAATGCCATAGCCTTGAGCTTCGCAATGCTCCTGTACGGCACTACTGATATCACCTACATGCCTTCCCGCCATTGCCATCTCTATACCTTTATATAGAGCTTCTTTAGTGGTAACGAGCAACTGCCTTACTTCGTCAGAAACCTCGCCTACACTGAAAGTATAGCAAGAGTCGCCATTGAAGCCATTGAGAAGGGTTCCACAGTCAATCGAAATGATATCGCCTTCCTTCAGAACCGTTTGCTCATCAGGTACTCCGTGCACCACAACATCGTTGACCGATGTACAGATGCTGGCGGGAAACGGCCCTCCATAAGGATTAGGGAAGCCCTTGAAGGTTGGAACTGCCCCGTGGTCGCGGATAAACTCATCCGCTATCTTATCCAACTGGAGGGTCGTTACACCAGGTTTGATATGTTTTGCCAACTCGCCAAGCGTCTTACCAACAAGCTGGTTTGCCTGGCGCATCAGCTCAATCTCATCTTCAGTCTTCAGAAATATCTTCATCGCTTAGTAGGCTGCCACACCGCCACGTCCGTGAATACGGCCCGAATTGAGCAGACCGTCGTAATGACGCATGAGCAGATGACTCTCAATCTGCTGCAGGGTATCAAGTACCACACCGACGAGAATCAGCAAAGACGTTCCACCAAAGAACTGAGAAAATTCGTCTTTCACATCCAACAGACCAGCAAACGCCGGCATCACGGCAATGAAGGCAATGAAGAGCGAACCAGGGAACGTGATGCGCGACATCACGGTGTCGATGTACTCAGCGGTATCCTTGCCGGGCTTTACGCCAGGAATGAAACCGTTGTTACGCTTCATGTCTTCAGCCATCTGCGTGGGATTAAGCGTAATAGCCGTATAGAAATACGTGAACGCAATAATCAGCAGTGCGAAGATGATGTTGTAAGTCCAGCTGTGATGATCTAACATCGAGCGGACGAACCAGCTGGCATTCTCAGGATTTGAATACTGCACAATCATCAACGGGATGAACATCAGTGCCTGAGCAAAGATGATAGGCATCACATTGGCTGCGAACAGCTTCAGAGGAATGTACTGGCGAGCACCACCATACTGCTTGTTACCAACAAGACGTTTTGCATACTGTACAGGGATTTTGCGAACGCCCTGCACCAGAACAATAGCTGCGCATACAACTGCATAAAGAATGATAATCTCGACAATGAACATCACGAGACCACCTGCTGTGATAGCCTGGAAACGAGAAACAAGTTCCTGTCCGAAGGCCTGAGGCAGACGAGCAATGATACCAATCATGATGATCAATGAGATACCATTTCCTATACCTTTATCCGTAATGCGCTCACCCAACCAAAGGATGAACATACTTCCCGCAGCAAGGATGATTGTGGCAGGGAACATGAATACAGGCCAGCTGATGCCCGTAGCAAGGGCAGCACCTGCCTGTATTTTCAGATTAAACAAGTAACTCGGTGCCTGAAACAGCAGGATAGCCACTGTCAGGTAGCGAGTGTACATGCTAATCTTCTTACGACCACTCTCACCCTCGCGCTGCATCTTCTGGAAATAAGGCACAGCGACAGCGAGAAGCTGCATAACGATAGAAGCCGAGATGTAAGGCATGATTCCAAGGGCGAAAATCGACGCATTGGAAAAAGCTCCACCGGAGAACATATCCAGCAGTGACATCAGACCGCCAGCCGTCTGCGTCTGCAACTGATCCAGCATGGCAGGATTGATACCAGGCAATACTACAAACGAACCGAATCGGTAGATTGCCGTGAACAGAAGAGTAATCAGGATGCGCTGACGCAAATCCTCAATCTTCCAAATGTTCTTCAGTGTCTCTATTAACTTCTTCATCTTAGTTTAGATAATTGTTGCGTTACCACCAACTGCCTTGATAGCCTCTTCGGCAGTCTTTGAGAAAGCATTTGCCTCTACGTCAACCTTGGCCTTCAGCTCACCGTTTCCGAGAACCTTCACCAGTTCCTTGCCGTTGGTCAGACCAGCAGCAACGAGCTCTGCAATGCCAATCTTGGTAAGTCCCTTCTCCTCAGCAAGCTTCTGGAGAGTCGACAGGTTGACAGCAAAGTACTCCTTGTGGTTGATGTTCTTGAAACCAGACTTTGGAAGACGACGCTGCAGAGGCATCTGTCCACCTTCAAAACCAATCTTTCTCTTATAGCCAGAACGAGCCTTAGCACCCTTGTGACCACGAGTAGACGTACCACCGAGTCCGGAACCCGGACCGCGGCCAATCCTACGGCGTGAATGAGTAGAGCCCTCTGCTGGCTTCAAATTATTGAGTTTCATAATCGAATCTGTTTTAAAAGTTATGAGTGTTTTTAGTCAATAACGGTCACTAAGTGATGAACCTTGCGTATCATACCACGGATAGCGGGAGTGTCTTCCTTCTCGACAACCTGGTCAATCTTGCGAAGGCCCAGAGCCTCGAGGGTACGCTTTTGGTCAACCGGATAACCGATCTTACTCTTAATCTGCTTAATCTTAATCGTTGCCATAGTTCTTACTCTCCTTTATTATCCTCTAAATACTTTGTCCATACTGATACCACGAGTGCCGGCCACGGTGTAGGCGTCGCGCATCTGGCTCAGTGCCACGATGGTAGCCTTCACCAAGTTGTGGGGGTTAGAAGAACCCTTCGACTTAGCAAGCACATCCTTGATACCAACACTCTCAAGCACAGCACGCATAGCACCACCAGCCACAAGACCAGTACCGGCAGCAGCGGGCTTCAGGAACACCTGAGCACCACCAAAGCGGGCTTCCATCTCGTGAGGAATAGTACCCTTAAGTACAGGAACCTTCACCAGGTTCTTCTTAGCTGCCTCGACGCCCTTGGCGATGGCGGTGGTTACTTCACCGGCCTTGCCAAGACCCCATCCGATAACGCCGTTGCCGTCGCCGACAACCACGATGGCTGCGAATGTAAAGGTGCGACCGCCCTTCGTTACTTTCGTAACACGGTTGATGGCAACCAGTCTGTCTTTCAGTTCAATGTCACTATTAATCTTAACTCTGTTCATTGCCATAATCGTTTAAAAATTAAGTCCGCCTTTACGTGCACCATCAGCCAGTGACTTCACGCGGCCATGATAGAGATAGCCGTTACGGTCGAAGACAACAGCCTTCACGCCAGCCTCAAGAGCCTTTGCAGCAATCATCTCGCCAACCTTGGCAGCCTGCTCGATCTTCGGCATAGTCTCCAAGCCCAGTGAAGAAGCTGATGCAAGTGTTTTACCTTCCAAATCGTTGATAACCTGAACGTAAATCTGCTTGTTGCTGCGGAATACGCTCATGCGAGGACGCTCAGCAGTGCCGAACACACTCTTACGAATTCTGTATTTAATCTTAATTCGTCTTTCTACTTTCTTTGTCGTCATAATCGTAAATCATTTAAAGTTACTTAGCTGAAGCTGACTTACCCGACTTGCGGCGGATAACTTCACCCTTAAACAAGATACCCTTTCCTTTGTATGGCTCAGGCATGCGGAAAGAACGAATTTTTGCGCAAATGAGACCAAGCAACTGCTTATCAGCGCTTTCAAGAATAATCTGGGGATTCTGGTTACGCTCCGACTTCGTCTCAACTTTCACCTCCTTGGGGAGCTGGATGAAAATCGGGTGAGTGTAGCCCAGTGAGAACTCGATGAGATTACCCTGGTTAGAAACACGGTAACCTACACCCACAAGCTCCATCTCCTTCTTGTAGCCTTCGCTCACACCAACCACCATGTTGTGGACAAGTGCACGATAAAGACCATGGAAAGCTTGCTTCTGCTTGATGTTAACGGGGCTGTTCTCGTCAACTTCGAAAGTGATGTGTCCATCTTCGATCTTCACCTTGATAGACTTGTCGACCTTCTGAGAGAGCTCGCCCTTCGGTCCCTTGACGGTAATGACGCCGTTGGCATCCTGTGCAACGGTAACTCCTGCGGGAATACTAATTGGTAATTTTCCTATTCTTGACATAATACGAGTCCTCCAATTAATATACGTAGCAAAGAACCTCGCCGCCAATCTTCTGCTGAGCGGCTTCCTTGTCCGTCATTACACCTTTAGACGTGGATAAGATGGCAATACCCAGTCCGTTAATAACTCTCGGCATGTCTTTGTAGCCAGTGTACTTACGCAAGCCTGGCGTTGACACGCGCTTCAAGAACTTGATTGCGTTCTCTTTGGTAGCAGGGTCATACTTCAAGGCGACCTTGATTGTACCCTGAGGACCATCCTCGATGAACTTTCAAGTTAGACGCAGGAACCTCAACAACACGGTGATGAGCCATGATTGCGTTTCTGAGTCTGGTCAGATAATCTGCTATTGGATCTGTCATAAAATAATTGTTTAATTAATCGGGACTGCCCCGACAATATTAAAAATGTTTTCTGTTCCTTCCTTACCAGCTTGCCTTCTTCACGCCGGGGATGAGTCCGTTGGATGCCATCTCGCGGAACTGGATACGCGAAAGACCGAACTGGCGCATGTATCCCTTGGGACGTCCAGTGATCTTGCAGCGGTTGTGCAGGCGGATGGGATTGGCGTTACGGGGGATGGCCTGCAGTTTGCGGGCTGCCTCGTAGGCTGCCATTGCACCTTCCTCAGTGTTCACGTCGGCGGTTGCAATAATCTTCTTCAAAGCTGCACGCTTTTCAGCGTAGCGGGCCACCATTTTTGCACGCTTTACCTCGCGGGCTTTCATTGATTCTTTTGCCATATCTCTTAGTTGTTTTTAGCATTTTTGAAAGGCAGGCCGAAAGCTTTGAGCAGAGCAAATCCCTCCTCGTCGGTCTTGGCCGTCGTAACGAAGGTGATGTTCATACCCTGGATGCGGTCTACTGAATCGATATTGATCTCAGGGAAGATGATCTGCTCCTGAATGCCCAGAGTGTAGTTGCCACGTCCGTCGAACTTGCTCTCGATACCCTTGAAGTCGCGGATACGCGGGAGGGCGATGCGCACGAGCTTCTCGAGGAACTCATACATGCGCTCGCGGCGGAGCGTCACCATCACGCCGATAGGCATCTTCTTACGAACCTTGAAGTTGGCAATATCCTTCTTCGAGAAAGTGGCGACGGCCTTCTGGCCGGTGATAGCCGTGATCTCGTTGATGGCAACCTCAATAATCTTCTTGTCCTGTGTTGCGTCACCCAGACCCTGATTGATGACAATCTTCTTGAGAACGGGAATCTGCATCGAAGAGCTGTAATTAAACTGCTTCTTCAGAGCCGGAGCAATCTGCTCGGCATAAGTTTTCTTAAGTTGTGCTGTATTCATTACTTAATCTCCTCTCCTGACTTTTTAGCAACGCGAATGACGTTCTTACCCTCGTGCTTGATAGAGACGCGGGTGGGCTTGCCACTCTTGGGGTCAATCAGACTCAAATTAGAAATATGAATGGGGGCCTCAACCTTCTCAAAGCCACCCTGGGGGTTCTTGGCGCTGGGCTTCGTGCTCTTGTTGACGAAGTTCACACCCTCGACGATAGCACGCTGCTTCTCTACCAAGACCTTCAGCACCTTACCAGTCTTGCCCTTGTCCTCACCGGCCAGCACATAGACTGTGTCATTTTTCTTGATATGTAACTTGCTCATTACTTATTACTTTTTAATGTTTAAAGAACCTCAGGTGCCAAAGAAACGACCTTCATGTTGACAGCACGCAGCTCACGGGCAACGGGGCCGAAGATACGGCTGCCGCGGAGTTCGCCAGCGTTGTTCAGAAGCACACAGGCGTTGTCGTCGAAGCGGATGTACGAGCCATCGGCACGGCGGATTTCCTTCTTAGTGCGAACAATCAGAGCCTTCGATACTGCACCTTTTTTCACGTCACTCGTAGGGATTGCGTTCTTGATAGCAACGACAATCACATCGCCTACGCTGGCATAACGGCGGCGGGTACCACCCAGTACGCGAATGCAGAGAGCCTCGCGTGCACCGCTGTTATCAGCTACTGTAAGTCTTGATTCTGTTTGTATCATAATTACTTAGCTTTTTCAACGATTTGAACTAATCTCCAGCGCTTTGTCTTCGACAGAGGGCGGGTTTCCATAATGAGCACGGTATCACCAACGTTGCACTCAATGGTTTTATCCATTTTGTTGCTGATAACGACACCCTGTCTTGTCTTTCTTAAATTTCTTGTTTCCATCTGGACCATTGTTATTTGTTAAGTTCTCTTTCGCGGAGCACTGTCTTCATACGTGCAATGTCACGACGTGCAGCCTTAATCAGTGATGGATTCTCCAGGGGAGTGATTGCGTGGTTCAGCTTCATCTGGTTGTACTTAGCAACCTCTTCCTTGATACGCTCAGCCAAGTCCTTGGTCTCGAGCTCTTTGATTTCTTTAATCTTCATACCAATTTAAGCGTTTTTATCGTAGTCACGTCTTACAACAAACTTAGTCTTCACAGGCAGTTTCTGTGCACCGAGGCGCAGAGCTTCCTTGGCCACGTCGAAGGGAACGCCCTCGACTTCGAAAAGAATACGGCCCGGAGTCACAGGTGCCACCCATCCTGCGGGGTCACCCTTACCTTTACCCATTCGAACGTCAGCAGGCTTGCGAGTGATGGGCTTATCCGGGAAGATACGAATCCATACCTGACCCTCACGGTTCATGTATCGGTTGATTGCTACACGAGCTGCTTCAATCTGACGGCTGTCAATCCACTTGGCGTCAAGGGTCTTGATGCCGAACGAACCGAAAGCCAGCGTCGTTCCTCTGTGGGCGTTGCCTTTGTTGCCGCGTCCATCCTGAGGCCTTCTATATCTTACTCTCTTAGGTTGTAACATGATAGCTTCTTACTTTAAATCGTTATTACTTCTTCTTATTACGGAACTTACGGCCACCATTGTTACCGCTGTTGGCACGACCGCCCTGTTTGTCCTGAGCGAAGTTCGGAGCCAGGTCTACCTTTCCATAAACTTCACCACGGCAAATCCAGACCTTGATACCCAGCAGACCAACCTTCGTCAGGGCTTCAGCCTGGCAGAAGTCGATGTCGGCACGGAAGGTGTGCAGAGGAGTACGTCCCTCCTTGATCATCTCGCTGCGTGCGATTTCAGCACCGTTCAGACGACCGGAGATTTGCACTTTGATACCTTCGGCACCAGCACGCATGGTGTTGGCCACAGCCTGCTTGATAGCGCGGCGATAAGCGATTTTGCCCTCAATCTGGCGAGCGATATTCGTGGCAACAATCGTAGCGTCGAGTTCCGGACGCTTCACTTCAAAGATGTTGATCTGAATTTCCTTGTCGTACAGCTTCTTCAGCTCTTCCTTCAGTTTGTCAACATCCTGTCCTCCCTTACCAATGACGATACCCGGACGAGCCGTGCAGATGGTAATGGTAACCAGTTTCAACGTGCGCTCGATGACAATCTTCGACACGCTGGCCTTTGCCAGGCGCTCGTTAAGATACTTGCGGATTTTTTGGTCTTCCACCAGGTTATCTCCGAAGTCCTTGCCTCCGAACCAATTTGAATCCCAACCTCTTACGATACCGAGACGGTTGCTAATCGGATTTACTTTCTGTCCCATTCTGCTTATTCTTTTACGTCATTAGTTTTAGCATCAACAAACAAGGTCACGTGGTTAGAACGCTTACGGATGCGATATCCACGTCCCTGCGGTGCGGGTCTCATTCGCTTGAGGGTCACGCCTTCATCGACGAAGACGCGAGTGACGAACAGCTCGCCGGCCTCGGCCTTGCGCTCGTTCTTTGCCTCCCAGTTAGCAATAGCCGAACGGAGAAGTTTCTCCACGTCGGCAGCAGCAGCCTTCTTCGAAAATCTCAGCACGCCCAGTGCGCGGTTTACTTCCAAGCCGCGAATCATGTCGACGACATAGCGCATCTTGCGCGGAGAAGAAGGACAGCCTTTCAGCTTTGCAAAATACTGTGTCTTAAGAGCTGCTTTTCTCTCTTCAGCCTTAATATGTTTTCTTGCTCCCATTGTAATTCTTGATTCTTAATTCTTAATTCTTAATTACCCCTGAGCATTACTTCTTGTTACCGGCATGACCACCGAAGCGACGTGTAGGTGCGAACTCACCGAGCTTGTGACCTACCATGTTCTCAGTAACATAAACAGGGATAAATTTGTTTCCGTTATGAACTGCAACAGTGTGTCCCACGAAATCGGGGGAAATCATTGATGCTCTGGCCCAAGTCTTCACGACATTCTTCTTGCCGCTCTCATTCATAGCGAGAATCTTCTTCTCGAGAGAGACGTTGATGTACGGACCTTTCTTTAATGAACGACTCATAATTTACTCTTGTTTTCTTGTTTACTTCTTGTTAGCTCTTTCAATGATGTACTTGTTTGAAAGCTTCTTCGGTGCACGCGTCTTAAGACCCTTAGCGTAGAGGCCCTTACGCGAACGAGGATGTCCACCAGACTGACGTCCTTCACCACCGCCCATCGGGTGATCGTGCGGGTTCATCACAACACCACGGTTGTGCGGACGGCGTCCCAGCCAGCGCGAGCGTCCAGCCTTACCCGACTGTTCCAGCGCGTGATCTGAGTTGCCTACGGCACCAACAGTAGCCTTACAAGCAGAAAGCACCTTGCGCGTCTCGCCCGAGGGGAGCTTAATCACGCAGTAGCTTCCTTCACGAGAAGTCAACTGAGCAAAATTACCAGCCGAACGAACGAGCAGAGCACCCTGTCCGGGACGGAGTTCAATGTTGTGAATCACCGTACCCACGGGGATGTTGGCGAGCGGGAGCGCATTACCTATCTCAGGTGCTGCCTCTACTCCAGACATCAGCGTCGAGCCAACCTGCAGTCCATTAGGAGCAATAATGTAACGTTTTTCACCATCTGCGTAGAAGAGCAGAGCGATGCGAGCCGAGCGGTTCGGATCGTACTCAATGGTCTTAACTACAGCAGGAACACCATCTTTCTCTCGCTTGAAGTCGATGATACGATACTTCTTCTTGTGACCGCCACCCATGTAGCGTACAGTCATCTTACCGGTGTTGTTTCGTCCACCAGTAGAACGCTTACCGTAAACGAGAGACTTCTCTGGCACGGATGCAGTAATATCCTCGAACGTGCCAATAATCTTGTGCCTTTGGCCCGGAGTTACGGGCTTTAATTTACGTACTGCCATTTCTTATTAATCGATATTGCTATAAAAATCTATTTCATCTCCTTCTTTCAGAGTGACGATAGCCTTCTTGAACGCGTTCTTCTGTCCTTTCACAAGACCAGCCTTCGTGTAGCGCTGGCTGCGCTTTCCGGCATAGCGAATCGTGTTCACGTCAACTACGGTAACATTGTACATATCCTCGATTTCCTTCATGATCTCGATCTTGTTGGCATCAGGACGCACAACGAAGCCATAGCGGTTGGGCTTTTTCTCCGTGATCTTGGTCATCTTCTCAGTGACCAGGGGTTTTATGATAATTGCCATAGTCTTATGTTCCTTTTTACTTGTTCAAGATATTGTCAATTACCTCCAGCGACTTCTCAGTAATCACGAGCACGTCAGCGTTCAAAACTTTATACGTATTGACGTTGGCAGCCTCGAGCACCTCGGTACCCTGCAGGTTGCGAGCCGACAAATATACATTTTTATTTGTTTCTGGCAAAACGAAGAGGAGCTTCTTGCCGTCGACTTTAAGATTTTTAGCAATATTTACGATTTCTTTCGTCTTCGGAGCCTCGATGTTGAAGTCCTCGAGCACCAATATTGCATTCTCCTGAGCCTTGTAGGTAAGAGCCGACTTGCGGGCAAGAATCTTTACTTTCTTATTCAGCTTGAAGCCATAGTCGCGGGGCTTCGGACCGAACACGCGGGCACCGCCACGCAGCAGGGGCGAGTTGATATCACCATGACGAGCGCCGCCGCCACCCTTCTGACGACCGAGCTTGCGGGTAGAACCCGAAATCTCGCTTCTCTCCTTCGACTTGGCAGTGCCCTGACGCTGGTTGGCCAGATACTGCTTGACGTCCAGGTAAATGACGTGGTCATTAGGCTCAATTCCGTAGATAGCATCGTTCAGAGCTACCTTTCTTCCGGTCTCCTGACCGTTGATTTTCAATACACTAACTTCCATTTTACTTCTTGATTAAAACGGTTGAACCATTGCAACCAGCAACACTACCCTTCACGAGGAGGAGGTTATGCTCTGGAATCACCTTTAACACTCTGAGGTTCTGCGTCGTCACGCGGTCGCCACCCATGTGGCCACCCATGCGCATTCCCTTGAACACCTTTGCGGGGTACGAGCAGGCACCGATAGAACCCGGCTTGCGCAGACGGTCGTCCTGACCGTGAGTGCTCTGGCCTACGCCTCCGAAACCATGACGCTTCACAACGCCCTGGAAGCCCTTACCCTTCGAAGTTCCTACTACGTCAACGAACTCCGTGTCTGCGAAGAGCTCCACAGTGATCGTGTCACCGAGGTTGTGCTCCTCATCGAACTTGAACTCGGCCAAGTGGGCCTTTGGTGTTGTGTTAGCCTTCTTGAAGATACCCATCATAGCTTTGGTGGTGTTCTTCTCCTTCTTCTCTCCGAAGGCGAGCTGAACGGCCTCATAGCCATCCTTCTCAACAGACTTTACCTGAGTAACAACACAAGGACCAGCTTCGATAACAGTACACGGCACATTCTTACCGTCGGCACTGAAAACGGATGTCATTCCGATTTTTCTTCCAATTAATCCTGGCATTTCAGTTTAAAAATTAAATAATAATGTTATATATCTTTGTTTCTTTCCTAAGTGAATCGCTCTTTTTCGCGCCCAACAAACACCTAAGAAAGAAACGCCAACTACTTCATCTTTGAAGGTTAAGTCGCTCTTTTTCAGTGTATTGTTAGCATTCGAGCCAGCGCAATACATACTTTAGCGGGTGCAAAGGTACATATTATTATTGATATACGCAACCCCTACACTTAATAATTTGTGATTATTTAACTATTTGATATTAACTCGAGGCCTTACTATCGATAGGTCGAGACCAGATGAGCGGAGCATAAGGCCCCGATTCATCCGTCAAATCGCCTCGATTCATCCGACAAATCGATGCGATTCACGGAGCTGAATCTTTCTGTTCATTGTACGTTATTTATGTTTTTCTTATCTATTCCCAAGGTTCTGGCTCATGCTCTTTCTCCTATTTTATGGCATTTTTCTTGCCCAACACCAAGTCGCCGGAGCGGAGTGCTGTCAAGCATCCTGCCCCCTTTCATATTTTTGGTTTTTCTAATGCTCCTTGCAGAATTGATGCACTTCAGCCTGCTTTCAAATTATTTTTGCGCATTACAAGGAATCTTGCGCAAGAAAATACAGAAATATGTAATAGTAAATATTGTTTTTTGGAAGAAAAAGCTTAATTTTGCGCAACAATTATAAAAGAAAACCATGTCAGGACTACATTTGCTCATTGCAGCTATTATTATCGTATTCGTAGCGGCTTTCATCATCACAATGTTGGTGGTGAATGCCAACGCGAAGAAAATAATCGGAACCAACAGTAAACTGGTGCAGAATCAGAATATGCTGGTGGAGCAAAACAAGCAGCAGGTAGAGAGATTGAGGCGCTTCAGAAACAACAGGAGGAACTGGCCGAAAAACTGAAGCATGCCATCCCCGATAAAGAAATGCAGCTAAGACAGCAGATTCAGGAGCATCGTGAGCACATTGAACGAACTGCCGACATGACCGACGATGAATTATTGACGTGGGTGGACTTACAGATGGAGGAGAAGAAACTCTATACGGATACTGACCTGTCATTGAAGACAATGGCAAAAGCACTTGGCTTGACACAAAAACGGCTTGGCGCATTGTTTAAGGACCATGCCAAGTATGGCAGCCTGGGCGAATACATCAATGAGAAGCGTTTCCTCTATGCTTGTCAGTTACTGCGAGAGCAGCCCAACTGGACGATTGAGGCTGTCGGCGCAGAGGCTGGCTTTGGCGGACGTCGCACTTTTCAAACCGAGGTGAAGCGCCGCCTTGGCATCACTCCTCTACAGTACCGTCAGTCACAAGGACTCGACGTTGTACCCAAGCATAAATGACGATGACGGCGATGGTGGGAATCTCCAACGACAGATTGCCAATCCACGAGTCAGCTGGAAACAACAGGTAAGTCAACACGGGGACTATACTGGAGATGAGGATGTAAAGCGCCATCCAGATGCCTACCTGACGGAGTCGTCCCCGATAACAATAAGCGATTGTACAGCCAAGAGGCAGATAGACCAGCATCAGCGACACGGCGACGGACAGCCCCACCGTTGTCATCAACACAGGAAACAGCAGCGGAACGAACCCGGCAATGTTCAGCGCAATGACAATCCACCATGCCACGGTCATGGGCCTGTAGAGTGGCTTCATGCCTCGCATCAGTCCAAAGTACATTACCAGTGCCCCGAAGGTCTGAATAGTTGCCTGAGCTAATGGAGCATGCGCTTCCATCCAGTGCATCAGCGGTGTCCAGTTAATGGCAGCCTGCAGGAGGTAGCACACAAACGCGGCCTCGATGAGCCAACGAGGCAGTCCGCTGTCTACATGATTCACCCGATACTTGCTCTCAATGCTTTCTGCCATCTCAATGATGGTGTATTTCTTTTCAAGACTTTCCATATTGTTATTATTATAAATATGTGCAAAGGTACGGCTTTTTTGCGAAAAGTGTTAAAATTGTCATTATAAATTTGAGATAGTTAAAAGAAAAACCATATTTTCTGCGCAGAATCAAAAATGCTGCGCAAGAAGTGAGACGGAATTTCTTGGTTTTTGCCTTTATATTGAAGCAAAAACAGTAACTTTGCAAAATTAAATGCAAACAATAATATTATCAAGTTAAAATGGAAAAGAGAAATGTATTAGTATTAGTCATGGGACTGGCTATGACTTTGCCCGTCAGTGCACAGTGGACCAACATGGATACACATAACGTCATCCGTGGCGTGTTTGGCACGGCCAATGCCGCCATCGAGTCGGCAGAACGTAAGAAAGAGATGGAAATCATAGCCCGTCAGAAAGTGGAGTTTGAGCAGAGCTTCAAGGACGCCATGGCCGAGGCCAAAGATTTCGAGGCCAAGGAGAACTGGGAAGAAGCACTCGGGAAATACGAGGAGGCCGCCAAAATGAACTGCAAGTATGGCTACATCGACCAGCACACACTCTCGAAGAAAATAACGAACCTCTACGTCAAGGCTGGTCGCGAAGAAGAAGGCCCCAGCATTCTGAACAATGACAAGGTGACGCTGAAAGACTATTCTGCCTACCGCTACATGCGTGAGAACCCGGTCTTTACGAACAAGAAAAATGCAGCGGGTATCACGATTCTTCGCGTGGCCTGCTCTGGCAGCGAGACCCGCATAGAGTTTGAGGTGGAGGCCCTGAGGCATGATACATACGCCGATATAAGCGGTAAAGCATACATCAAGGGCAACAAGGGCGGCAAGTTGGAACTGGTCAGCGTGGAGAATATCACCCTTGCCCCGGCCAGGACTTACATTCCCTGGACTTACCAGAAGCTGCGCTTTGCCCTCATCTTCCCCGCCCTGCCCGAGGATGCCAAGGAGTTCGACTTCATCGTGCCCTCTTCCATCTGGCAGTTCAAGGACATTAAATGTAAATAATAAATAGGAGTATGAAAAAGAATCTTTTGTGGATGCTCACCATGGTCTTCTGCGGCACAATGGTGCTCTCATCGTGTAGTGATAACAATGACAATAAAGACAATCCGACTCCGGAGCCGACACCTACACCTTCGGAGGAACTGGCAGACTACACCCTGTTCGTCTACGGCCATACCGGTGGACACATGGACGAAATCATTGAGCGTGTATATAAAAACGTGAAGCCTCTGCTTGCCGACCAGAAAAAGGTGCGCGTGCTGTTCTTCTACAAGTATGGACATCATACAAAGGACTACCCCTTCACAGGCAGCTATGCCAACGAGGATGAAGTGCTGCGCTTTGAACTGACGGCAGAGACCGACCTGGATAAACTGCGCACAGAGGCCTGCTTTGAGGAGAAGTCGCAGTTCCAACTCTACAGCCAGGAGAACCTGACCGCGCAACTGAACTGGGCTGCAAAGACGGCTCCTGCGAAGAACTATATCGTGATGCTCTACGGCCATGGTGCAGGTTTCAACTCTAGGGACGACTACTACAAGGAGCCTGTAGCCTCCACCCGCGCCGTGCTCTACGACGAGGGCTTCAAGGGCAGGGGCATGAACATGTATGAGTTCAAGTGGGCCATTGAAGCTTCTGACATCAAGCACCCGCAGATGATTTACTTCCACAACTGCCTGATGGGTAATCTGGAGTCGCTGACCACGTTGCGCAACCTGACCGATTATTATGTCGGTTCGCAACATGTGCTGGCCAGCACGGGCCAAATCATCATAGAGTTTGTCAAGGGCTTGCTGCAGACGACCGACATCGAGGCCGCCACGAAACAGATGTTCGCGCACCTGGACGAATGGAAATCCTTGTATAGTATGGGCGGAGTTGAAAATTTGTGCAATGGCGACCTGTTCTTTATGAAGTCGCTGGCCATCGAGGAGGTGAATGAGCAGATGGACCGCCTCTGCAGTCGCATCCGCGAAATCTATCCTACTCAGCACGAGGCCATCGACCGTGCCGCTTGCAAGGTTTACCAGCCTTATCAGGGTGCCACGCTTTACGATGCCGCCGACTATGCTGACTGCCTGGCCCACGAGACGGGCGACGCCCAGCTCCAAGCCATCAGCAAGGACCTCCGTACATCGTTCGACAAGGCATTCCTCGCCCGCGATCATGTCAACAACCGTTCAGATTTCCTCAACGCCTATACGCTGTCGGTAACGCTTGTCGACAAGACAACTTTTGCCAAGGAACTGACAGACGTCACTGGCGATAAGTTCATCTTCGGCGATTCCTACATGGCTACCAGCTTCCACACCAACACGGGCTGGGGCCACTGGCTGGCTGAGAACAACCAGAAACCCGATTGCAACCCCTGCGGCATGAAAGAAGATGTGAACGAAGAGGACGAATTAGTCGGACTGGAGAACCTGCAGGAGTGGCGCGCCGGCACCACGGTCTCGCAGAAGGTCGTCGATGCTTTCGGGCTGGGGCAGTGCTTCAATTACGACTATATTAGCGACGAAGTGTGGGAGCGTATGCAGGGCAAGACCTACAAGGACAACCCCTACATCGGGCGCAACGACTTGCGTCATGTGAAAGTGCTCCACTGGGACTACGACGAGCAAATACACGTCGGCGAGATGATTTGCAACGAGCGGATAGCCTATACCATGGTGAACATCATGCAGCAGCTCTTCGAAGCCAAATATCCCATACAACGTATGGTGCTGCCCGATGTCTACGATGCCGACGACGAGGCTCAGATGCGCGACAACAATTCATCGTGCTTCTGCTACCGCCCCATCAGCGGAACCACCAAGCTGTCGAAGCATGCCCGTGGACTGGCGGTCGACATCAACACCCTCTACAATCCCTACTACAAAGACCGCGAAGACGGCACACGCTACGTGCAGCCCGCCACAGCCACGGACTATTGCAACCGTGACTGGAACTTCCCCTACAAGATAGACCACGACGACCTCTGCTACAAACTCTTCATCGAGGCTGGCTTCGAGTGGGGTGGCGACTGGACGTCGTGCAAGGACTATCAGCACTTTGAACTTATCGAGCAAGAAGATTCTCATTAAATAATGATTGTTTCATTAATTACTTAATTTATCAACAATGAAAAAGAATTTCTTTAGGATGTTCGCCGCCATCCTCTTCTGCGGCGCAATCGCAACCGTATTCACCGCCTGCAGCAAGGATGATGATGACAACAACACAACTCCGACTCCCGAGGCTCAAAAGAACACAGCCAAGACTGCCAGTGCCTGGTATGAAGTAAACATGGGGGAGGACGTGCTTGAAGTGTTTGATGTAGAGGTCACTACCATCAGTCCCTCTTTCGGGGAGTCAACCAAGAAGCTCACAAAAACCTCTTACAGCTTCGCCGATAGAGATTGTGCCATAAAAGACCCAGGCAGCCTGGTGTTTGCCATGAGCGTAAAGGTTACACCTAAGGCAGGTTTTACCCCCGATGCTTCTAAGACCTACAATTTAGGATTAGATTCTGACTTTGCCTATTATGTAGTCAATGAAAAGGGAGAACCGCTGGTAGGCCATCAGGGAGTGGGCCCTGTTTCCTTTAGTGCATTGAATGTCCCTGGCGACAAATTGGCTGAGCGAGTCGAGCGATTTGCTGAGTCATGGTCTCTCGCATTACAGAAGGTGGAGGTGTACAAGACCTATTACGTCTTAAACGGAACCAGGGTGGATTTCTAATTCGTCATCTCTCTGACGTGATTACAAAACAATTACAAGACACTAGTTTCTGGTAAAATAATTTCGCACCCGTCACAGATTGGCGGGTGCGAATTTTGTTTAAGAACTACGCCATGCGCTACATGGCAGGTCTTTTTTATCCATTACATTTCGTTTTTCGCTTCGTAAACCTCTTCGATAGTCATAGGTTTCTTGATGCTGCCTAAAAGACGAGCACCAGTAGGGGTTATCACGTAGTTGAGTTCGTTGCGCAGCCCGGTGAAGTCGCGCCAGGCATCGAGCTTGTCGTAGCAGATGAAATCCTCGAACAGGTGCTCTGCCCGCCACTTGTCCATGAGCTCGGGAATGAAATAGATGCCCGGCTCCACGGTGAACACGAAGCCCGGCTCCAGCGCCCGGGCCAGCCGCAATGACTTGAAGCCGAACTGCCGGCTCTTCGTCATCCCCTCGGCATAGCCTACATATTGTTCACCCAGGTTCTCCATGTCGTGTACGTCGAGTCCCATCATGTGGCCTAGCCCGCAGGGGAAGAACATCGCGTATGCACCTGTCTCCGCAGCCTCGGCGGGGTCGCCTTTCATCAGTCCGATGCGTTTCATGCCCTCTGCAATTTTCGTGGCGGCGGCGATATGAGCCTCACGGAAGGGCACGCCGGGCTTCAGCTTGTCGACGGCGGCATAGAAACTCTCCAGATGGATATTGTACACCTCAGCCTGACGGTCAGAGAAGCGCTCGCCCACAGGCATCGACGACGACAGGTCGCCGGCATAGTGCTCTTTAGTCTCGGCTCCGGCATCGAGCAGGAAGATGTCGCCCTCCCTCAGCTCGTGGATGAACCCATGATTGTGGAGCACCTGTCCCTGCACCGTGGCGATGGTCGGGAAGGCCAGTGAGTGGCCGTGGCGGCAGGCAACTTCCTCGACGGCAGCAGCCACCTGCGACTCATGTATTCCCGGACGTGCCAGGCGGTAGGCAGCTAAGTGCATCTCGGTGCTCAGGTCCACCGATGCCTCGATGGCCCGTATTTCCTCCTCGTCCTTGTGGTTGCGCTGCGCTACGATAGCCTTTATCAGCGCCACAGAGGCCATGTCGGTCTGTGCTTTCGGCTCCACGCCGAGCAACTCCCACAGCCACACACGGTGATCGCCTCTGTAGGGCGGCAGGAAGTGTACCGTCTGTCCCTTGCCGATAGCTCTCTCCACATAGCTTTTCAGTTCGCTCAGAGGCATCGTCTTCGATACGCCTATGGCCGATGACTTCTCGCTGAGCGTCGGCTGAAGGCCTGTCCAGACGATATCGTCGATGGTCAGCTCATTGCCGAATACAATCTCCGTGTCAGCATCAATGTCGATGACGGCGGCCAGACCAGCATAGTCGAGGCCAAAAAAATACAGGAAGGTGGAGTCCTGGCGGAAACGGTAGGTGTTGTCGGCATAGTTCATGCCCGTCTCGTCGTTGCCCAGAAAGAGCAGCAGCCCGCTGCCCATGTCCTTCTTCAGTGTCGCCCTGCGGCGGATATATGTCTCTTTTTTCATAGTTAGTGCAAAATTACGAAATCCGTCGGATATGGCCAAATTTTATTGCCCAAAAAATCTGTGACATCTTTTTTTAAATGTAATAATGTAACAATGTAACAAATGTAACTCTATGCAGAAACAAAGGGGATTCGCGTGTAATGTCACGCAAATCCCCTTTAACTATAGTCAGAAGAAGTAGTGCCTAAATCATTCCTGCCTGGCTCATGCAAGCTTGTTAACGACACCTCATAACCCTCCTATCGGCAGTAAGAGCCTCACGAACCGGCAGTAAGAGCCTCACGAACCAGCACCTCGCGGACGATAATCGCATCACCGGCTATTCTCTCATATTTTTTTCGTGAAAATATCTGTCACTCTGTCACCAAATCAACCTAACTGATTAGCGTAGAGCTTGTTAAGTTGGTGACAGATATGGTGACAGATGGGGTGATAGAGAGACAGATTCGGCGCTCTACATGCATAAAAGCAGCGTTTTTCAAGCTTTTTTCGCAGCGGCCATGGACGCATGCTCCAGCCGGAAGAGAGTCCTCTTGACCACCAGTTTAATGCGGAAACCATCGGTTTGTTCTGAAGATCCCATCGGTCTGTTCTGCAGAATCCATCGGTCTGTGCGTCGGAAAACAGTGGTTTCCACGCGAGAAAACGATGGGTTCCGACGTGGAAACCGATGGTCTACAGCGTAGAAAACGCTGGCTTCTCACGAGGCGGAGTCCGTGCCCTACACGCAACTGAATGAAATACTGAATGGCAAACGCCCTGTGACAACCGATTTCGCCCTGATGGTAGAGGCCGGCCTTGGCATCAACCCTGAAATGCTCATCAACATGCAGGCTCGCTATAACATGTCGGTTGCCCTGCAAAAGAAGTCCCTGCTGGCCCGACTTGTTGACATCAAAAAGGCATGCGCCGCCATCTTTTAGTGCCGTCTCCCTGCCGTCCACCACTTTCGCTGAATGTGCACATCCCACTCCTGCTAACGGTACCTCGCAACCCTCGAGCTGCCGGTTCGTCAGCCTCCTACTAACGGTTCGTCAGCCTCGAGCTGCCGGCTCGAGGGTCGACTACTAACGGCTCGAGCCCCACGAATCGGCAGCTCGCGAGCCCGTTGCCCGTTAGGCATAGCTCTGCTAACGGAGCCAACGCCCCCGATTCATCCGACAAATCGCCTCGATTCATCCGACAAATCCACCCGATTCATCCGACAAATCGAGGCGATTCACGGAGTTAGTCATCTTACTTCGTCCTCACCACCTTGCGCCCATTCCGGATATAGATGCCCTTCTGCAGTTCAGCATCCACACGGCGGCCCTGCAGGTCGTAGAGCGGAGCATTGACAGCGGCCCGTTTTTCCTCAATGGCCTCAATGCCCGTGGGCTGGGCGATGGCGCTGATGTCTGTCAGCAAGTAGAGTTCTCGCTCCGTATTGCTGACCAGAATACCCTTCAAATTGCTGCATTTGGCAGGCACACTAATGGCTTTCTTGCTGAAGCCGTACTTGTCGGTCAGCTGAACGCGCGAGCTGCCCTTCTGCTTATAGGCATACAGCCGACGCACTCCTGCCACATCAGGCATCGAGTCGACCATCACCTCGCCCGTCACCACTACATCGTCTATCTGACTATCCTGTCCTCCCTCGTCGAAATCATAGAAAGGCATAGTGTAGGGAGTCTGGTTCACCATGATGTAATACTTGTCCGTCGTGTTCTCCGTAGCCGTGAACAGCGGTTTTCCCTCGACTATGGAGAGCCGACCCACCACGGTTCCCAGCAGCACCATTCCCTCCTTCAAGTCCAGCCCGGTATCCTTGAAGTTGATGGCGCCGCCACCATTGCCGTCGCGCACGTAGATGTCGCCGTTACGGGCAAACAGCACCGTATCGTAGGTCAGCACCAGCCTTGCCTCAGCGCCGTCAGCCAGTTCCTTGAAAGCTTTGATACCATCAACATTCGTGAAGCCCGTCCGAGGGTCTTCAGGCACGTCGGGTCCTAAGCTCACGGTCCCATTGCCAGCGTTTGTCAGGCTCTTCTCGTAGTTGTCCATGTCGATGAACATCGTCCACGACATCTTGTCCAGCGTCTGATAGTGGCTGTCAGCAGCCCTCACCTGCAGCAGCGGGTAGCCGTTACGCTCGCCCACGACGCCCGCAAGCGTTCCGCTGATAATCTGCATAGCCTCGATGTCAATGCCCTCAATGCGTATTCTGTATCCGTCGCTCAGGCAGAGACCGCCATCGAGTGTTGACAACACCGTGTCGCAAGCCATTGTCAGCACTACGGACGTGCCCTTCTCCTGACTCCTCAGCTCTTCGATAGAGCCCACCTTAACTGTCTGCTGTGCCCAGCCCGTCAAAACGGCGCTAACACATAATAGCATTGTGTAAATTGCTTTTTTCATAACTTTACCCTTTCTTTTAAATTTCAAAAATTGTTTGGTTATTTCTCGCAGCAAAGATACGACATAATTCCATCAGTTGTATCGCCTACCCATGGAAAAAACAAGGCTATGCGACATTAAGAAATAGCTATAAATCAGCCAATTACAAAAACAGAGACTGCTGACTCATGGAAAAGTGAGATCTAAAGACAAGCTGGAAGCTCTGAAAGCAAGGAGTCGAGGCCGCCCGTCATGGGAATGCAAGCACGCTTTCATCGCTGCAAAGGTAAACAAAAAAATGAGACAACCAAATAATTGGATTGCCTTTACTGGTAAACGAAAACAATAAAAACTGCGGAGCAATGCTTTTTGAGCACTGCCCCGCAGTTTCTTTATTGTATAATCAAGGGTACGGAACTATACCTTGATTTCAACCTCAACGCCGCTGGGAAGTTCGAGCTTCATCAGGGCATCGACGGTCTTGGCTGTCGAGCTGTAAATATCGATCAGACGCTTGTAGTCTGACAGCTGGAACTGCTCACGAGCCTTCTTGTTGACGAAGGTCGAACGGTTCACGGTGTAAATACGCTTGTGAGTGGGAAGGGGAATAGGACCGCTGATGATAGCGCCCGTAGCCTTCACGGCCTTCACGATTTTCTCTGCTGACTTGTCGACCAATTTGTGGTCGTAGCTCTTCAGCTTGATACGAATTTTCTGACTCATTGTCTTAAAGTAATTAAATATTAAAAAATAAATTTTAGAACTGCCGTTAAAGAGTCATTTGCTCAACGACAGCGTTTATGGGTGAAGTGAAGAGCGAAAGCAAATTATTCGCTCTTCACTTTTCACTCTTCAATTATACGAGGTCGGCGCGACCCTTAACCTCCTCCAGCACAGCCTTGGCAATCGAGCTGCTGAGCGGTGCGTGGTGAGAGTACTCCATCGAGCTGGTAGCACGACCAGAGGTGATGGTACGCAGTGCCGTCACATAACCGAACATCTCCGACAGGGGCACCTTAGCCTTCACGACACGGGCGCCAGAGCGAGCCTCTTCCATGCCCTCTACCTGACCACGACGCTTGTTCAAGTCGCCAATCACGTCACCCATGTTCTCCTCGGGTGTCACCACCTCGAGCTTCATGATGGGCTCCATGAGCACGGGCTTAGCCTGTGCGCAGCAGTTCTTGTAGGCAAACTGTGCAGCCAGTTCGAACGACAGCTGGTCGGAGTCGACGGGGTGGAACGAACCATCGACGACAACCACCTTCAGCGAGTCCATGGGATAGCCACCGAGGATACCATTCTTCATAGCGGTCTCGAAGCCCTTCTGGATGCTGGGGATGAACTCCTTAGGAATGTTACCGCCCTTCACTTCGTTGACGAACTGCAGGCCGCCATTCTCCTTGATGTCCCAATCGTCGTCGACAGGACCTACGTTCACGATGATATCGGCAAACTTACCGCGACCACCCGACTGCTTCTTGTAGACCTCACGATAGTTCATCACGGTCTTGGTGATGGCTTCCTTATAGTTCACCTGAGGCTTACCCTGGTTGCACTCCACCTTGAACTCGCGCTTCAGACGGTCGATAATGATGTCGAGGTGCAGCTCACCCATACCCGAGATGATGGTCTGACCACTCTGCTCGTCGGTACGTACGGTGAAGGTCGGGTCTTCCTCGGCCAGCTTAGCCAGACCATTGTCCAGCTTAGCGATGTCGGCCTGCGACTTCGGCTCAACGGCAATCGAAATCACGGTGTCGGGGAAGGTCATCGACTCGAGCACGATGGGCTTCTCTTCGTCGCAGAGGGTATCGCCGGTGCGGATATCCTTGAAGCCTACACCTGCGCCGATGTCGCCGGCGTCGATGCTGTCCATAGGAATTTCCTTGTTAGAGTTCATCTGGAACAGACGGCTGATGCGCTCCTTCTTGCCCGAACGGGGGTTGAACACGTAAGAGCCGGCCTTCACGCTACCAGAGTAGACGCGGAAGAACACCAGACGTCCCATGTAGGGGTCGGTGGCAATCTTGAAAGCCAGAGCTGCCGTGGGCTCATCTTCGCTGGGCAGACGGTCTTCCTCTTCGTCGGTGTTGGGGTTGGTACCCTTAATCACCTCTACGTCGACAGGTGCAGGCAGGAAAGCGCACACATAGTCGAGCAGGGGCTGAACGCCCTTGTTCTTATACGAAGAACCGCAGAGCATCGGGGTGCATGCCATTGAGATGGTACCCTTGCGGATAGCTGCGATGATTTCCTCCTCGGTGATCGAAGCGGGATCGTCGAAGTACTTCTCCATGAGGGCCTCGTCGTACTCGGCAGCGGCCTCGAGCAGCTTGTTGCGCCACTCGTCGCACTCGTCCTTCAGGTCGGCGGGAATGTCCTCAATGTCGTACTCTGCACCCATCGTCTCGTCGTGCCAGAGGATAGCCTTCATCTTAATCAGGTCAACCAGACCCTTGAAGTTCTCCTCAGCGCCGATAGGCACCTGGATAACAACCGGGTTGGCACCCAAGATGTCCTTCATCTGCTGAACAGTCTCGAAGAAGTCAGCACCCGAACGGTCCATCTTGTTCACGTAGCCAATACGAGGCACGTTGTATTTGTCGGCCTGGCGCCACACAGTCTCCGACTGGGGCTGCACGCCGTCGGCAGCCGAATAGGTAGCCACGGCACCGTCGAGCACACGCAGTGAGCGCTCCACCTCGGCAGTGAAGTCCACGTGTCCCGGAGTATCAATCAGATTGATTTTATACTTATTCTTGTTCCACTCCCAGTAGCAGGTGGTAGCAGCCGACGTAATCGTGATACCGCGCTCCTGCTCCTGCGCCATCCAGTCCATGGTAGCTGCACCATCGTGCACCTCACCAATCTTGTGAGTCTTACCTGTATAGAAAAGGATACGCTCAGAAGTCGTTGTCTTACCGGCATCGATGTGAGCCATAATGCCGATGTTGCGCGTCAAATGCAAATCTTGTTTTGCCATTGTTATCTGTCTTCTTACCTTAATAATATGTGATTAGAAACGGAAGTGGGCGAATGCACGGTTAGCCTCGGCCATGCGGTGCATATCCTCCTTACGCTTGAAGGCACCACCCTGATTGTTGAAGGCATCCATAATCTCGGCTGCGAGCTTGTCGGCCATCGACTTACCGCTGCGCTTACGTGCGAACGAAATCATGTTCTTCATCGAGACACTCTCCTTACGATCGGGACGAATTTCGGTAGGAACCTGGAACGTTGCACCGCCAATACGACGGCTCTTCACCTCCACCTGCGGGGTGATGTTGTCCAGAGCCTGCTTCCAGATTTCAAGCGGAGTCTTCTCAGCCTCCTTCATCTTGTTCTTCACAATCTCAAGTGAGTTGTAGAAAATCTCGTACGACTTTGACTTCTTACCGTCGTACATCAGGTGATTCACAAACTTCGACACCTTCTGGTCATTGAACACTGGGTCGGGAAGAATCACACGCTTCTTTGGTTTTGCTTTTCTCATTTTGTTGTTTTGTTCTTTTTGTCTGCTTGGGGCTGTTCTTTGTCTGTTCTTCAACGCCTTCACTTGGGCATTTACTCAACCTTTATAACAATTCTCCAGCAAAACGGGTTGTTTCTTTTCTTCTAAGTTTTCTGAGTTTGTAAGTTTCTGAGTTTCCGAGTCGCTTGAGTTTCTTACACCAGTTTTGAGCCTGCTCATCACCGAGCACTCATAAACCAAAAAACTCAAAAACTCACCAACTCGTCTTACTTCTTAGCCTTAGGACGCTTAGCTCCGTACTTTGAACGGCGCTGGGTGCGGTTAGCCACACCGGCGGTATCGAGCGTACCACGAACGATGTGATAGCGCACACCGGGAAGGTCCTTCACACGACCGCCACGCACCAGCACGATGCTGTGCTCCTGCAGGTTGTGTCCCTCTCCGGGAATGTAACTGTTGACTTCCTTCTGGTTAGTCAAACGAACACGGGCAACTTTACGCATTGCCGAATTAGGCTTCTTCGGGGTCGTCGTGTAGACACGTACGCAGACACCACGACGCTGAGGACAGTTGTCCAGCGCAGGCGACTTTGACTTGTCGACGATTACCTTTCTGCCTTTGCGAACCAATTGTGAAATTGTAGGCATAATTACTTTTTACTTTAATTTATTTATATATTATTATTTGTTTGAATTCAACCAGTTACACCCCACCTACATGGACCAACAGTCCATAAAAGGGCATTTCGGGCTGCAAAGGTAGCAACTTTTTGTGAAATGACCTAATATATATACAAAGAAAAGTCTTATACTTTGCACTATTTAACAAAATATAAGACTTTTAAAAAGCGAGAAATTCCAGGCTACATACGTCTGTGCGCTACTTGACGATTACTTTCCTGCCGTTGACGATGTAGAGTCCCGGACGCAGCGAATGCTGGTCGGCAGGCATCTTACGGCCAAGGAGATCGTAGATGGTCGTGGATGCCGGTTCGGCCATAAGCGTTGCAATGCCGACATCGTCTTTATGCTCGAACAAGTGCACTTTGCCACCTGCCGATTGGACTACAGAGCCCATGGAGTAATAATAGGCATACCAGAAGTAAGACTTGCCGTCGACGGCATCAGGGAAGTCGAAGTCGACGGTCACCGTGGCCGAAGGTGCTACGGTCACTTCCTGCTGCTTCACGTAGACCTGACTGCCGTGGCCAGTGCCGGGGATGAGTTCGTAGAACCTCACCTCAATCAGGTCGTCGTAGTCGTATTCGCTACGGTTGGTCACCGTGGCTCGAACGGTGATTTTCTCGTCTTTGATGCTGATGCCGTCGTAGTTGAGTGCCTGCTCGCTGATGATCAGGTTGGCAGCATTAGCCTCGTCAATGTCGACCGTGGTCTGCCCGATGACGTTCTTGCCCTGGTCGTCGGTAGCAATCCAAAGGTTCCAGGTGCCGGCTACGCTGGGTTTGAAATAGAAGCTGACCACCTGACTGCCGCCCTGCTCGATGGCCGTGCCTGCAGCGTAGGCATAGTTCTTGCTGCTGGAGGTGCTGGCAAAGAGATAGAGGGGTTCGGCATAGTCGCCACTGCGATTCTCGACCACGGCGTCGACGCGGATTTCCTTGTAGCTATACTTCTTGCCCACCACGTCGATGCTGGCTACCTGCAAGTCGCTTCCAATGTTCACCTTCAGCTTGGCATACAACTGAGTGGCATCGAAGTCGGAGGCAACCCAGAGCACGTGCTCGCCTTCAGAAAGCTTGCCAATAGAGAAGCGAAGCTCCTTGGTGTTGCCGGCAGCAATCTTGATGGTCTGGCTGCGCAAATGGTTACCCTTAGCCTCCTCCGTGCCATCGAAGACGTAGAAGGTCTTTTCTATGTTGTCGCCCTCGTTGGTGACGCTCATGACGATGCTCTGCCGCTTTTCAGTCATACTGCCCGATACGAGTTCCAACTTATTGATTTTGAGTGCTTCGCGCGGATGAACCACGATGGTTTTCTGTCCGTCTTTCACCATCACCTCGAAGTAGAAATTGGCCGGACGGCAACGCTTCCACTCGGTAGAACCGCTCAGCAGGCTCACGGGAACGAGCGTATGTTTGCCCTCGGAAAGGGGATAGCCAGCGATGTCGAACTTGATGCTGGTGTAGTAATAGCCCTTATTCAGCGGCCAGTTCTGGTAAATATCATGGCGGGTGTCGAGCACGACCAGTTCGTCATTGGCCTTCAGCTCAGCCATTCCGAAGCCGAAGCCGCACGTTTCGTCGTTGTTATTGCCAAGTCGCATGTCAATCAAGGTGCCGTCGACCTTCGCATTACTGGCCGTAGCCACGAGTCCTTCTATGCGCGGCTCATACCAGCTGTCGTCGGCACTGGGGTCCGGCTCTTCGTCGACAGGCCACGAATTGGGCTGGAGTCCGATGATGCAGTAGTTGTCGAAGATATATTCGCTGGGCTCGTACAGCCGGAAATAGCCGTTGCCTTTACCGCCCCAACCCCAGTTGAAGTGGTAGAGCCCGGCACCGTCGTAGCCATCGCAAAGGAAGGCATGACCGCCCGACAAGCTGGAACCGCTGTAGATGACGGGGCGCCCGTGAACCAGCTCTTTATACATCAGCTCGTCCCACTCGCTGATGCTGTAGTCATAGCGGCTGACGTATCGCCACGTGTCAGGATTATAGTCGAAGTAGGTCGTCATGCCTTCGGCGAGTGTCGTGGTAGAGGCACCAGAGCTGCCGACGCCGTAGTTCATCTGGGCTGCATAGCCAGCGTAGAGCATCAGGTCGGCCACGGCGCTGACGGCTTCGGCGTTGGTGTCGTTCAGGTCGTAGCGGGTCTTCATCTGGTTCCACTGGAACTGAATGGGCTGAAGGTCCTCGCTGGTGTTGGCAATGCTTGAGGCCTTATAGCCGGGCACCGTCTCGGTCATGTCCTGCGGCCAACGATAGTAGTACATGAGCTGGGCTCCTGCCGTTGCTACGCAGCCAGTGCATGGGTATCTGCTATATATCATCGGCAGGTGTACGTTGTAGACGCCATCGGTATTGGCATCATTGGAATAGTTGCCCTGGTTCCAGGTGGTCAGTATCAAGGGTTTCACCTCGGCATGAATGGCCACCGTGCGGCTTGCTACTGGTGCGGGAGCCTGGGTAGCAGGCTGCTGAGCCAGCGCCTCAATCGACTTGGCCGTCTGCTCCATCCATGCTTTCAGGCCCTGGGGCATGGTTGCCTCGTCGATGCTTCCGCTCATGGCATAGCCCAGGATAGCATCGGTACGGTCGTCGCCAGACACGATGACGAAGCCGCCATCGTCCTCGACATTGAACACATAAAGACTCTGATGGGCCGTGGCAGCACGCTTCATGCTGCGTGATTTCTGCGGCGTAGTGAGTATCTTTCCCTGCATGAACTGTTGTGCTTTCTGCAGCGCTTCCTGTTCTGTTATCTGCTTGGCGGTGAGCTTCAGACAAGCTAAGATGCCAAAGGTTAGCAATAGTACTTTTCTCATATTGTTGTGGTTATTGGTTAAAAAAACGAGATGAGCTTTTCATTTTCCCACTCTACAGCGGCAAAAGTACAAAAAAAAACCGAAAGTACAAAACTTTCGGCTGAATATTTGTTCGGGCTCGCGGCGCCGGGCCGCTACCTGAAAAGCACGTCGAAGGCTATGCCTCGCCCTTATTGGTGTTGAAGGGAGCAATGGTGCGGCCCTCCTGCGGCTGGTTAGGCAGTTTGATGGGGCCGAAAGCGCGCTCATAGCGGCCAATGTTCTCCTGCAAAGCCAGCATCAGTCGCTTGGCATGCTCGGGTGCCATGATGACGCGGCTCTTCACTTGTGCCTTAGGCACTCCAGGCAGCACGCGAGCAAAGTCGAACACAAAGTCGCTGCTACTATGGGTGATAATGGCAAAGTTGGCATACTCTCCTTGCGCCACTTCGGGCGTCAGTTCTATCTGCAGTCCCTGCTGCTTCTGTTCATTTTCGTTCATATCAGTCTTTTTTATTTTGTTGCTAATAATACTTTCTGTCTGCAAAGTTAGCAATTTTTCAGCAATCAAAGGGCATAAAGCAGAAGATTTTAATAGTGTCGCCTGCGTTTTATGGCAAAACGCCTTCCATTTTATGGCAAAACGCAAACCATTTTGTGGCAAAACGCAAAACGAAGGAAAGCTACATGCTAATAGACAACGTAGGGACGCAGGCGCTCGATGGCCTGTTCGGGGAAGTCGCGCAGCAGCCGCAAGTCGGACAAATCAGATATCCGGCCGTGCTGACGGCGGTAGTCGACGATGGCCCGCGCCTGATAATAGTTGATGTAGGGATGGCGTTTCAGCTCGTCGAGCGTGAGGTCGTTGATTTTCAGGCGCTGCACTTGTTCCGTAGAAATCGTGAAATAAGCCTTGGCCTCGGCAGGAAACTGGTCGATCTCGTCGAGCTGCTGCAAACTGACGAAGCCTCCCAGACGCTTACGATACTGCACGATGCGGTGGGCGTAGTAGCTGCCAATGCCCGGCACACGTCGCAGCAGCGTGGTGTCGGCAGCATTCAGGTCGAGCGTCTCGCCCTCGCTGAGTTTCTGCGGATAGCGCAGCGTGTCGGGACGCGGCGCGGGTGCATCGTCGGCAAAGAGCGTCGAGGCAGGTGCATAGTCAGACGAGATGCGTATGTAAGGCTCCAGCTGCCGATACTTCTCGACGGTGAGTCCGTAGAGGCGGGCAAAGTCTTCCTTTTTCCGATACACGCCCCCAGCAGCCCGGTACTTATAGATGTTGCGCACCTGCCATGGCTGCAGGCCCAAGCGTAGCAGCTGGGTGCTGTCGGCCTTGTTGGGGTCGAAGGCAAACAGTTCTGTGGCTTGCTCCTCTACCTTATAATATATAGGTACGCGCGTTGTGTCGCCCTCGGGAGTGGCCGTCAGTGTGCTGTCGGCCTGTGCAGAGGCAGGTGTCTGTTCGTCGCCGCCCGTAGCGAAGAGAATACCCAGCGCCACAGCCATGACGAGCAGTAGCACGATGATGACCTCGCGGTCGGAACGCTGCACATAGAAAAAGTCTCTCAGCTTCATACCACACCAAACTGATGAAGGAAGATAAGCAGAATGCAGAGGGGAACGATGAAGCGCACGGCAAACTGATAGGCAGGGAAGAGCCCACGCGCCACGCTTCCTCCGTTCGTAAACTCGTCACGCACCACCCGCTGATTGGCAAACCAACCTAGGAACAGGCTCGTGAGGAATGCCCCCAAGGGCAGCATGAACTGAGCCGTGAGATAGTCGCAGAAATCCATCAGCGACATGTCCAGCACCCTGATGGTATCGACGGCTCCCACGCTGAGCGAGCAGAGCACGGCCAGCAGCGAGCACACCGCGGTGAGCACCCAGGCAGCACGCCTGCGGGGCATGCGCCGCTCTTCAGTGAAGAAAGCCGTACCTATCTCATGCATCGAGATGGTGGAGGTAAGCGCTGCAAACACCAGCAGGGCGTAGAACAAGATGCTGATGACGTAGCCTGCGACGGGCACCGAGGCGAAAGCCTGCTGGAACACGTTAGGCAGGGTGATGAAGATGAGCGACGGGCCGCTGTCCGGCTGAACGCCAACAGAGAAAGCGGCAGGGAAAATCATGAGCCCCGCCAGAATGGCTATGGCCGAATCGAGCAGCGCAATCTGCGTAGCCGACTTGAGAAGATGGGTGTCTTTCGAGAAGTAGCTGGCATAGGTGCAGAGACAGGCCGTTCCCAACGAAAGCGAGAAGAACGCCTGCCCCAGCGCTTCGAGCAGCACGCTGTGGCTGACCTTCGAGAAGTCGGGCAACAGCAGGAACTTGATGCCCTCCACCGCATTGGGCAACATGCACGAGGCAATGACAATAATCACGAGCAGCAACAGCAGCAGCGGCATCAGGATTTTCGAGGCGCGCTCAATGCCATGCTGCACCCCACGCACCACGACGAAATGAGTGAGCAGGATAAAGGCCACGGCCCACAACGACGGCTGCCAGGGATTGGAAGAGAACGAGCGGAAATAGTTCAGCACGTAGCCGGCGTCGCCGTTGAGCTGTCCCAGCAACGAGGCAAACAGATACTGCAGGCACCAGCCTGCCACCACAGCATAGAAGCCCAGGATGATGGTCGAGGTGAGAATGCCCAGATAGCCCACGAAGCGCCACGGGCGGCGACGGGAGAAGTTGCGGTAGGCACGGGCGGCATTGCGCTGCGTGCGCCTTCCGATGATGAACTCGCTCACCATGCCCGGAATGCCCAGCAGCATGATGCAGCCGAAGTAGACGATAATGAAAGCAGCCCCACCGTTCTGCCCCGCCATAAAGGGGAACCGCCACACATTACCCAGCCCTACGGCCGAGCCTGCCGTAGCCAGGATAATGCCCATTTTACTTGCAAAACTGCCTCTGTCGCTCATGGATGCACTACTCTTTTTTCGTTTAAATCAGCCCGAACTGATGCAGGAAGATGATGAGAATCAAGATGGGGCACACATACTTCACCTGGAAGATGTACAGGTGGAAGAAGCGGCCGCGCAGCGTTCCCCAGTTGGTAAACTCCTCGCGCACCACCTTGTGAGGTACAAACCAGCCCAGGAAGATGCAGGTGAGGAAGCCCACCACAGGCAGGAACACCTGACCGGTGATGAAGTCGAACCAGTCGAAGAGCGTCTTCTTGAAGAAAGTGAGTGCCCCCGTATCGCACATCGACAGCGAGCAGAAGCAGCCGATGATGAAGGAGCTCACCGTAACAATCAGCGCTCCCTGCTTGCGGGTGATGTGCAGCTCTTCGTGGAAGAATGCCGTGCTCACCTCATGGAGCGAGATGAGCGACGTGAGCGCCGCCAGCGACAACAGCAGGAAGAACAGCAGCGACACCACATAGCCCACGACTGGCATCGAGACAAAGGCCTGCTGGAACACATTGGGCAGGGTGATGAAGATGAGCGAAGGGCCGCTATCAGGGTTGACGCCCACGGAGAAAGCCGCAGGAAATATCATGAGACCAGCCAGGATGGCTACCAGCGAGTCGATGACGCCTATCTGAATGGCCGAGTTGGTCAGGTTCGTGTGCCGCGAGAAGTAGCTGGCATAGGTGCACAGGCAGCCCATGGCCAGCGAGAGCGAATAGAACGACTGGCCCAAGGCGCTGAGGAACACGTCGCTGTTGATCTTGTCGAAGTCGGGCTTGAAGAGGAATTCCACGCCCTTCTCGGCGTCCGGCAGCATGCACGAAGCCACCACCATGATGAGCAGCAGCACAAAGAGCAAGGGCATGAGCAGCTTCGAGGCCCGCTCGATGCCGTCGCGCACGCCGTTCTCTATAATAAGATAGGTGATGAGGAGGATGACAAAGAGCCAGAGGATGGGTTTCACCGGGTCGGACGAAAACTCGCTGAAGTAGGTTTTGAAGTATTCCGGGTCGCCATGCAGATGTCCGATGAGCGACGCCCACACATACTGCAGGCACCAACCGCTGACCACGGCGTAATAGCCCATGATGAGGAAGCCCGTGAGCACGCTCATACAGCCGATGAGCGTCCATCCCCTGTTGCCTTCCGATATTTTATGATAGGCGCGAGCCGTGTTTGCCTGCGCATGCCTTCCGATGATAAACTCGCTGACCATGCAGGGTATGCCCAGCAGCAGCACGCAGAAAACGTAGATCATGATAAACACCGCGCCCCCGTTCTGGCCTGTCATGTAGGGGAATCGCCACACGTTGCCCAGCCCTACGGCTGAGCCTGCCGTAGCAAGAATCACCCCCAGCTTAGTGCCAAAATTAGCTCTTTCTATGCCTTGTCCCATAATAATAAATCGTTATTCGCTTGCAAAAGTATAAAATATTTCTTACTTTTGCACAAAAATTGATAGCAAAAGATGAAATATTTATTGCAATTAGTAAGAAATTACCCCTACACCTGCATTTGTGTGGCTATGGTGTGGATACTTTCGCTCACTCCTTTCTTTCCCGAAACGCCGCTCGACGATGTAGCCTTCATCGACAAGTGGACGCATTTCATCATGTATGGCGGCACGTTCGGCGTGCTGTGGATAGAGTATCTGCGACGCCACACACGCCTCGACGCCCGCAAGCTGTTCCTGCTGGCGTGGCTCTGCCCGGTGCTCATGGGCGGACTGCTGGAACTGCTGCAGGCCTACTGCACCACCACGCGCAACGGCGACTGGCTCGACTTTCTGGCCAACTCCATCGGCGTGACGCTGGCCTCGCTGTTCGGTCTGGCCGTGAGCCGCTTCTTCACCAAGTCGTGAAGGGGTGCTGCCTGAGCTGCGAGTTGTAGTAGCGCCGGTCGCCCGTCACCTCCTGCCCAATGAAGTCGGGCTTCACGATGGGGTCGTCGGGTGCCGCCAGCTCCACTTCGGCCATTACCAGTCCTTCGTTGTCGCCATGAAACTCGTCGACCTCGAAGGTATGGTTGCCGCTTCTGACGAGATAGCGGGTTTTCTCGACGATGCCCGGTTCGCAGAGTTTGAAGAGCTCGCGGGCCTCTTCGAGCGTTATCTCCTTCTCAAACTCATAGCGCGAAAGGCCGTTGTCGGTCGAGGGTCCCTTGATGGTCAGATAGCCGCAGTCGCCACGCAGGCGCACCCTGACGGTGCGCCCGCGTTCGCTGCAGATGTAGCCTTGCTTGATGTTGCTGCTGGCGTAGGCCTGCCGCTTGTAGGCATCGCCCACGACGAGGAACTTACGTTCTATTTCGAGTGCTGCCATTGTGGTTAGGCCATCATCCAAACCGACCAACCAATATACACCAGTCCAAGGAGTATCAGCGAGCCGATAATCCACATGACAACGTTTGTTCCTTTTTTCTCCTGCTGCTTCTCGTAAGCAACCTGCTTAGCATTCAGATGCTTTTCGTTTTTCTTTGCCATAGTATTTATTGTTTTTTAGGTGAATGTTATCATTCTTCGGCCACGGGGAACTCCATCAGGTAGGCCTTGATGAAGCCGTCAATCTTTCCGTTCATCACCCCGTCCACGTCAGAGGTCTGATAGTTGGTGCGGTGGTCTTTCACGCGCTTGTCGTCGAACACGTACGACCGTATCTGGCTGCCCCACTCTATCTTCTTCTTGCCGGCCTCAATCTTAGCCTGTGCCTCCAGCCGCTTCTTCATGGCGCGGTCGTAGAGTTGCGACTTCAGCAGCAGCAGGGCCTTGGCCTTGTTCTTGGGCTGGTCGCGGGTCTCGGTGTTCTCAATCAGGATTTCCTCTTCCTCGCCCGTATCGGGGTCGGTGTACCAATAGCGCAGGCGCACGCCCGACTCCACCTTATTGACGTTCTGTCCGCCGGCGCCGCTGCTGCGGAAGGTGTCCCACGACAGCTTGGCGGGGTCTACGTACACCTCGATGGTATCGTCGACGAGCGGCGTGACGAAGACCGATGCAAACGAGGTCATGCGCTTGCCCTGGGCATTGAAGGGGCTGACGCGCACCAGCCGGTGCACTCCGTTCTCCGACTTCAGGTAGCCGTAGGCATATTCTCCGCCCTCAATCTGCATGGTGACGCTCTTGATGCCTGCCTCGTCGCCGTCGAGCAGGTTCGAGATGGTCACCTTGTAGCCGTGCGCCTCAGCCCACCGCATGTACATTCGCATGAGCATCGAGGCCCAGTCCTGTGCTTCGGTGCCGCCGGCGCCGCTGTTTATCTTCAGCACGGCGTCCATGGGGTCTTCCTGCTGCCGCAGCATGTTCATCAGCTCCAGGTGCTCAATGGCGTCGATGGCCTGCTGGTAGTCGTTGTCCACCTCCTGCTCCGTCACCATCTCATCCTTATAGAAGTCGAAGGCCAGCTGCAGCTCGTCGGCCTTGAGTCGCACGTCGTTATATCCGTCGAGCCATTTCTTGATGCTCTTCACCTTCTTCATCTGCTCCTCGGCCCGTTTGGGGTCGTCCCAGAAGTCGGGAGCCTGCGTGCGGAGGTCTTCTTCCTCCCACTCTATCTGCTTCTCGTCGATTTTGAGATAGTGCTTCAGTTTGTCGGCACGGTCTAAGATATCCTTCAGTTGGTCTTGCGTAATCATGGTGCAAAGGTACTAAAAACAAGAAGAAAAGCAAAAGAAATGGTGATTTTTCTTTTGCTTTTCTTCCATAAAGGGCTTGCAAACGTCAGAAAGCTATGCTGACGGCGCTGCCATCGTAGTGGGCCGTCTTGGTGGTTCCGTCGGGCAGCACCACGGTGAACTGGCGCTGCTGGAGCATGCCCTCGTAGGCTCCCTGGCGCTGGCCGATGGTCAGCTTGCGTGCCTTGTCGTTCCACTGCATGGTGATGGTGGCATGCTTGCCCTGCTCGTAGTTGTAGTTGTCGCCCTCGTCCTCATAGAGCGTGAAGGTGGCGTCGGCACCCGGGTAGACGCGCAGCTCGAGGTTGTCCCAGGCTTTCTCGCCTACGTACTGCATCTCGGGCCCCAGGGGCAGGATGCTTCCGGCACGCACGAACATCGGCACGCGGTCGAACCGGGTCTCGAGCGTCACGGTCTGTCCGCCGCCGTAGCGCCGTCCCGTCCAGAAGTCGTACCACGCAGCGCCCTTGGGCAGGTATTTCGTGGTGGTCTTCGTGGCGGTGAAGTCGATGGTTCCGGCGGCCGAACCGTCGGTTGCATTCTGGCGGTTCCAGCCGGTCATGGCGTCGGTGCGAATAATCTTCTCCTCGGTGTACTGCGGGTCGACGATGGGACAGGCCAGGATGCTACGTCCGAAGAGGAACTCGTCGGTCATGTTCCACACCTTCTTGTCCTGAGCGAAGTCGGCAAACAGCGGTCGCATGTAGCTGCCGTTGGCAGAGGTCACCTGCCAGGCCGTACTATATAAATAAGGTATAAGCCGGTAGCGCAGGCGTATCTGCTGCTCGATGGCATCGTAGACGGGCTCGCCCTTCTTGCCGAACTGCCATATCTCGCGGGGCGCGTCGGCTCCGTGGCTGCGGAACACGGGGCAGAACAGGGCGTACTGCATCCACCGCACGTAGAGCTCCTGGAACTGCGGGTTACGGGGTGCCGAGCCTGCGCCGCGGGTGTTGTACGAGCCGCAGAAGAAGCCGCCGATGTCGGTATTGAAGTTGGGGTTGCCCGTGAGCGTGAAGCTCAGTCCGGCGGGCACCTGCTTGCGCAGCATGTCCCATGATGAGTTGACGTCGCCACTCCACATGTTCGAGCCGTAGTGCTGCTGTCCGGCAAAAGACGAGCGGGTCATGATGAAGATGCGCTTGCCGCGGTCGTCCTTGCGCTGGGCCTCATAGATGCCGCGCACGGTGGCCAGGGGGAAGGCGTTGCGCTGCGAGCGCCACGTGCCGCCGTAGACGGGGTGCGCATAGTCGCTCTCGCGGGGATTGAAGAAGTCGGGGTCGGTAGAGTCCATCCACCAGGCGTCGGTACCGTAGTCGTAGAGCGTCTTCAGGTATTTCCAGTAGATGGCACGTGCCTCGGGGTGGAAGGCATCGTAGACCTTCACGCCCGAGGGGTAGTTCATGTCGGGTGGCCACACGTGGGAGATGCCGCTCTGCGGCCACGTCTCGATAGGCAGCAGCAGTCCTTTCTCCCTGAGCTCGCGGGCCTGCCGCGTCTGCGGGCCGAAGCTGGCCCAGATGCTGATCATGAAGTGGGCGTGCTTCTTGTGCACGTTCTCTATCATCTGCCGGCCGCTGGCGAAGTCCTCCGAGAGGAAGTCCATGGCGTTCCACAGGTAGTTAGAGCCCCAGTACTGCCAGTCCTGGATGATGCCGTCGAGGGGCACTTGCAGCCGCCGGTACACGTCGACGATGGCCTCCGTCTCGCCGGCGCTCTTGTAGCGCTCCTTCGACTGCCAGTAGCCGTAGGTCCAGAGCGGGAACATCGGCACGTCGCCCGTCAGTTGTCGCATCTGCGCAATCACGCCGTCGGCCGAGCCGCCGTACATGAAGTAGTAGTCGACGCCCTCGCCCACCTCTGAGGCCAGCGTCATACCCTGCTGCAGGTCATCGTCGAACCGCGTGGGCGAGTAGTTGTCCCAGTAGAGTCCCCAGCCCTTGATGCTCTGCACCACGTTCTGGAAGTCCTCCAGGTTCGACTGCTCCATCCGCTTGTGCTCGCCGCGGCGGTTCATCTTGCCGTTCTGAATGGTGCCCAGGCCGTAGACGGGTTCGTCCTTGTCGAGCAGGAACGTCTGCGCCACCCTGAACTTGCCCGCGTCGGCGCCGCTGGTCAGCGGCTCGAGGGTGGGCTCACCCTTCTCGCGCAGCAGCGTCTTTCCCTTGGCCAGGAAGCTGACGGCACCTGTCCGCGCATCGACCTTCACCGTCAGCGCATCGCTGCTCAGCGTGTAGCCCTTTTGGCTCACCTTCACGTCGCCGGGCTTCGCCGTCACCACCAGCCCCGTCTTTGCGAAGTCGTGGCCGGCGGGCGTCTTCACCACTCTCACCGTCTGCGGTGTGTAGAACTCCACACTCACCTTCGTCTGGCCTACCACCATCTCTACAGGCTCGGCGCCTGCTGCAGCCGCTGCCATGCACAGCACGGCTGCCAAAAACCAACTTTTCGTTTTCATTTTCTATTTCTTTATCGTTTCGTATGAATACTTAGTTTTGGTTGCTTCGCGAAAACAACACAAAGATACTCAGAATTCGGGAGAGTCTAAAATTAGTTTACAGATTTTAACAAAAAATATCAAAAAAAAAGACGTCACCCTATTTGTTATAGGGCTCGCATGCGCGCAGTCAGCCCGCGAGCCGTTAGTTCGTCGGGCACGAACCGGCAGTAGGAGGCTGACGAACCTACGGGTCGAGGCTCACGAACTGGCAGTAGAAGGCTGACGAAACTACGGGTCGAGGCTCACGAACTGGCAGTAGGAAGCCAACAATATCCGTACGAAGTCAACGTTCTTAGGAAAAGAGACACAAACAGAAAATTACAAGTGACAAAGTGACATGAAGCGATTTCTATCTATTCCTCATACATGCTGTCAATTTCCTTTTTATAGTTTTCGTTGAGCACGCGTCGCTTGATTTTCAGTGTGTTCGTGAGCTCTCCTCGCTCAAGCGAGAAGGGGCTGGGCAGGAGCACGAAGCGCTTCACCTGCTCGTAGTGGGCGAGCTGCTGCTGCAGGGTGTCGATGCGCTCCTGCAGCATCTGGTGTATCTGGGCGTTGACGCAGAGGTCTTCGCGACTGCTGAAGCTGATGGCATGCTCGCGGGCGTAGTCTTCGAGCAGCCGGTACTCGGGAATGATGAGGGCGGAGACGAACTTGCGCTGGTCGGCGATGATGGCTATCTGGTCGATATACTTGTCGACGAGCAGCTTCGACTCAATCATCTGCGGAGCAATATACTTGCCGTTGCTGGTCTTGAAGAGGTCTTTGATGCGCTCCTTGAGGAAGAGCTCGCCGCCCTGCAGATAGCCGGAGTCGCCGGTGCGGAAATAGCCGTCGGCGGTGAACGACTGGCGGGTGATGTCGTCGCGGTTGTAGTAGCCCCGGGTGATGGTGGGGCCCTTGAGCAGAATCTCGCCCTCGTCGCTGATGCGCACGCTGATGCCCTCGATGGGGATGCCCACGGAGCCTACGGTCCAGGGCTGCCCCAGGTGGTTGCACGACACGGTGGCGAGGCTCTCGGTGAGGCCGTAGCCGACGACCATGTTGATGCCGATGCTATGGACGAACTCCTCAACAACGGGGTTGACGGCGGCGCCGGCGGTGGGGAAGAAATGGGCGTTCTCCAAGCCGAGCTCGCGGCGCACGAGGGAGAAGACGGTCTTGTTGAGCATCTCGTACTCGAGGTGGAGGGCCACAGGCGGGCGGCGACCCTTGGAGAGGTACTCGATGTTGTGCTTGCGGCCCACGCTGAGGGCGTGGCGGAAGAGGGCGCGCTGCACGCTGCCGGAGCCCTCAATCTTCTCGAGCACGCCCTGATAGACTTTCTCCCAGAAGCGGGGCACGGACGACATGCACGTGGGGTGGGTCTGGCGCATGGACTGCTGCACCTGCTGCGGATGGGTGTTGACAATGAGGCGGGCGCCCTTGGTGATGCAAAGGATTTTCCAGCCTTTCTCGAAGATATGGGTGAAGGGCAGGAAGTTCATGATGCGGTCGTCGTCGCCCACGGGGACGCACTTGCCGTTGGCCTCGAAGGCGGCATGATACTGGCCGCAAGTGAGAATGACGCCCTTGGAGTCGCCGGTGGTGCCGCTGGTGTAGAGGATGTTGGCCACATCGTCCATCGACGCCTGCTGCTGCAGGTTGGCCACCTCCGACTGGCGGGGCAGGCCGTCGCCCAGGCGCAGGAAGTCGTCGAAGCGCTGCGTGGTGGTGTCGCCCTCAGCCAGTCGCACGGCGGGGTCGAAGACGATGATGCGCTCGAGCGAATGGCAGGTGGCGAAGACGCGGCGCGCCTTGTCGTACTGTTCCTGCTCGCCCACGAAGAGGAAGCGGATGTGGGCATCGTTGATCATGAACTGGATTTGCTGCTCAGAACTGGTAGCATAGAACGGGATGGTGACGGCACGGATGCCCCAGGCGCCGAAGTCGCAGAAGATGTACTGCACCGAGTTCTGCGAGAAGATGCCCACGTTCTCCTGAACCTTGACGCCCAGGTTGAGCATGGCGTTGGACACGCGGCTGACGGCTGCCGAGAACTCGTTCCAGGAGCAGGATTTCCACTCGCTGCCCCCGAAATCCTGATAGATGAGAGCCTCGCGGTCGCCGTAGTGAGCGGCCACGTCGTGAACGAGTCGAGAAAGATGGGTGTTGATCTGCATAGGTACCTAAAATGCTTTTTTAACTTATTTTGGTGCAAAAGTACGGAAAAAGCGGCAGAAAACCAAATTTTTCGCGCGGTTTTATCGCAAAAAGGCTTGGCCGTTTGACAAGAAACTGCTACCTTTGCCAGCAGATATGGAAAAGAACGACTACCTGAACGATGCCGTAGCGCTGCTGAGACGGCTCATTGCTACACCGCGAACCAGCCGCAACGAGGCGGAGGCTGCCACCCTGATGGAGCAGCAGATGAGCGCATGGGGACTGAACCCCAGGCGCGAGGGCAACAACGTGTGGGCGGTGTGCCCCGACTACGACGAGGCGAGGACGACCGTCCTGCTGAACGCCCACATTGACACCGTGAAGCCGGTGGCTACGCGGACGCGCAACCCCCACGAACCCACGCTGGAGGGCGACCGCCTCTACGGGCTGGGAGCGAACGACTGCGGCGGCGGACTGGTGACGCTGCTGCAGACGTACAGATGGCTCACAGGGCGGAGGGAGCGGACGTTCAACGTGGTCTACTGCGCTTCGGCCGAGGAGGAAGTGTCGGGGCGCGACGGCATCAGCCGCGTGCTGCCACAGCTGCCACGCATCGATGTGGCCATCGTGGGCGAGCCGACGGGCATGCAGCCGGCCATCGCCGAGAAGGGACTGATGGTGATTGACGGCTATGCCGACGGGCTGAGCGGACACGCTGCTCGCAACGAGGGGGTGAACGCCATCTACGAGGCGCTGGACGACCTGGTGTGGCTGCGCGACTACCGCTTTGGCAAAGTGAGCCCGCTGCTGGGACCTACGAAGATGCAGGTGACGGTGGTAGAGAGCGGCACGCAACACAACGTGGTGCCCGACAGGCTGCACTTCGTGCTCGACGTGAGGACGAACGAATTCTACAAGAACGAGTATGTGTTTGCCTTCCTGCAGAAGCACATGAAGAAATGCCGGCTGGAGGCTCGCTCCTTCAGGCTGCACTCATCGCACATCGACGAGCACCACGAGCTCATTGAGCGCTGCCGGCAGCTGGGCATGACGCCCTTCGGCTCGCCCACGCTGAGCGACCAAGCGCTGATGCCCTTCGAATCGTTTAAGCTGGGGCCGGGCGAGTCGGCACGCAGCCACTCGGCCGATGAGTACATCTGCCTGTCGGAGCTGGAGCAGGCCATCGACTGCTACCAGCAGCTGCTGGGATAAAGAAAGGAAAGGGGGAAAAAGGGGAAAAGCTTTCTACCGGTTCAGCCAGCTCAGGGGGTTGAGAGCCGACTTCCAGTTGCGCAGCTGAAACTGCATGATGCCGTCGGTGCCTACGGTGCCTAACGTCTGACGGGCGGTCACGTGCTGACCCTTCGACACGCTGACACGCGACAGATAGCAGTAGACGGAGATGTAGTTGCCGTGCCGCAGCATGACGATGTAGTAGTCGCTGCCCGGCACCTGGAACACGGCGCTCACCTCGCCGTCGAACACGGAGCGGACGCTGGCACCCGACTGTCCCTTGAGGTTGACGCCGTTGCTGTTCAACCGCACGTTGCTCAGTCCGCTGACAGCATACTGGCCGAAGCCATTCACAATCTTATAAGGTCCCACGAGGGGAATGGGCAGACGGCCCTTGTTGCTGGCGAAGCTGCCGCTGAGCTTGCGGTCGGCAGCGGGCATAGTGTACTCCTCCTCAGCACTCTTCTTGGCGGCGGCAATGTCGCGCTCACGGGCATTATTGTCTTCGCGGGCCCGACGCTCGGCCAGCTCGCGCTCGCGCTCGGCCTTGAGGGCCTGCTGCTGGGCACGGCGCTTCGACTCGGCATCCTTCTTCTCGGCAGCACGGGCTTCGGCCTTAGCACGCTCCTCGCGCTCACGGGCCTCAGCAATGCGGCGCTCGTTCTCCTTGCGGGCGGCCTCGGCGGCAGCACGTTTGCGGGCCAGCTCCTCCTGACGCTTCTTCTTGGCTTCGGCCTCAGCCTTGCGCTTGGCCTCTGCCTCAGCACGCGCCTTAGCACGCGCCACCTCTTCGGCAATGAGCTTCTCGATGCGCACGTTGAGGGCGGCCTCCTCCTGCTGCTTCTTGGCGATGAGCGCCTCGACGGTTTTCTTCTCCTTCTGCAGGTTGTCTACCATCTTCTGCTGCTCGGTCTGCCGGCCCTCGAGCTGGCGGCGCTCATGCTCGTCGCGCTGCAGCAGGCCGCTCATCTGCTGCTTGCTGTCGCTCAGTTCCTGCTGCTTCTGGGCTATCTGCTCCTGCTTCAGCTTCACGGCCTCGCCCTGAGCCCGCTGAAAGTCGGCATACTCGTTAGTGAAGCGCAAGCGGCGGTACATCTGATTGAAGTCTTTGGCGCTGAAGATGAACATGAGGCGACTCTGGGCCGAGCGGTTGCGGCGCAGGTAGCGCATGGAGTTCATGTAGCGCTGCTTGTGGTTGTCGAGCTCTGCCTGCAGGACGTTCAGCTGCTCGCCGAGCTCCGTGATGTTGGCATCGAGGGTGGAGATGCCGTGACGGATGGTGTCGATGGAGCGGCGCTTCTGCTCAATCTCTGTGTTGAGCACCATCAGGTTGTTCATGCGCTGCTTCACGCTGCGCTCCAGCTCCTTCTTGCGGCGCTCGTGGGCAGCCTTCTCTGCGGCCACCTTCTTCTTCTGTCCCTGCAGCCCCTTCACCGTCTCTGCGGGTTTCGCGGCCTGCTTCTTGACGGCAGTACGCTTCTTGGTGGTGGTCTGTTTCTTGGCGGCAACAGGCTTCTTCTGCACAGAGGTTTTCTTCTGTGCAGGAGCTGCCAAAGCCAAAGAAAGCACGAGGAGCAGTAGGGCCAGCCTTCTCATCTAAGAGTGAGTAACGGTTAAAGGGCCATGAAGCGACGAAGAATCTCGTCGACGCTCACCTCACGATATTTGTCGGAGACAACGGTACGCGTCTCCCAGTTCTCGTCGTTGCCCAAGTAGCTGAGCGTGATGCCCAGCCTGATGTCCTTCTCAAGGGTGGTGAGGGTGACGTTCATCGAGGTGGGGAACACCTTCTTGTTCAGGGTCTTGAAGTCGAGATAGTCCCAGTTGAGCTGTGAGTTGCCCTTGAAGCGGTCCTTATAGAGGATGTTGGCCATCTTGATGACGCCCGTCTTGTCGTTGGCCAGCCAGCTGCAGGTCAGCTTCGAGTCGGCGTCGTAGCTGATGACCACGTCTTCGCCGCCCAGGGTGGCACTGAACTTCTTGCGTCCTTCCTCGGTGAGCGTGGGCTGACCGGGCATGAAGAGTTCGTTCCAGAACAGGGCCTGCAGCGTGTAGAAGTTGATGCCGCTCTCACGCAGGAAGTCCACGTAGTTATAGGGCAACTTCAAGTACTGCTTGTTGATGCGGTCCATGATGAGCACATAGTCCTTGGTGAACTCCAGGCGACCGGCCTCGACGAAGCCGAAGGCCATGAGCTGCAGGCGGATGACGTCGTCGCGCTTCATCTTCAGATTGCCCGTCAGGCCCACCTTCTGCTGGCCTACCTCTACGGTGAACTTCAGCTTCGAGGTGACGAACTTGTTCTCTTGCGAGTTGCTCTGCACCTTCTGCAGGAACTGCTGCTGTTTTGCTACTTCGGCAACCTCTTCAGGCTTAGGCTGCTCCTTTGTTAATTTCTTGTGCGAGCCGCAAGCGGTCAGCAACAAGGGTGCTGCGAGTACGGCAATCTTCAAATAGCGTGTCAGTTTCATTGCTTAATATATTTTTTCCGTTTAATTTTTCTAATCAGCACTTTGTTCTTAGGGTCGAGGGGCAGCGCCTTCTGCCAGAGCTCTACGGCCTCGGCGGTGAGTCCGCACATGGCATAGATGTCGCCGGCATGCTCGGTAATCACTCCGCTCGTGGTCGACGTGTCGTTGGCCATCGCGCGGTCGATGTAGATGCGGGCCTCGCTGTAGCGCTTCTTCATGAACAGAATCCAGGCGTAGGTGTCGAGATAGGTGGCGTTCTTCGGTTCGGCCTTGATGGCCTTGAAGCTCATGTCCTCGGCACGGTCGAGCTGCTGGCCCTTCTCGCTGAGGAAGTAGGCGTAGTTGTTCAGGCAGCCGTAGTTGTCGGGCTTCCACTGCAGGCAGGAGTCGTAGGCCTCGTAGGCCTCGCTTTCGCGTCCCTTCTGGTGCAGCAGGTCGCCCATGATGGCATAGAAGTCGCTCACGATGGAGGGGTTGCTGTCTTCCTTGATGACGCTGATGCCGTTCTGCAGGGCGTTCAGCGCGTTGTCGTGGTCGTCCTCCCGATAGTAGGCCAGCCCCTGATAGTAGTAGAAGGCCATCTCGTCGGGGTTATACTGGCGGGCTGCCTTGCACAGCTCGATGATGCGCTCATTGTCGTCGGCCTCCCAGGCATAGCCCACGAGGCGCAGGCGGGCGCCGGCATTGTCGGGTGCTATCTGGAGCACGCGCTCGAGCATAGCGGCCACGCTGTCGCGCGGCATCTTCTTCAGGTCCATATAGGCGGCACAGAGCTCGGCGATGTCCGATGTCTTCTGCGGCTGAGCCAGCATCTGGTGGAAGAGGTCCAGCACGCGGGTGCTGTCGCCGCCCTCTGCCTCGCTCTGTCCGATGACGCGCCGCAGCAGATCAAGCTTGTCCATCAGCTCTGTGTTCTCGTTCAGCAGCAGGTGATGGGTCAGCGAGTCGGCAGCCTCGTAGTTCTCGGTGACGAGGTAGTAGCTGCGCAGCGACATCTGCGCCTGGCTGTTGTTGGGCTCTTCCTTCAGGATGCGCTGGTAAATCTCGTAAGCCTCGTCGAGCTTTCCGTCGGAGCGCAGCATGTCGGCATAGAGCCGCAGGTAGTTCAGGTCGTTGGGATACTGGTCGGCCAGCGTCTTCATCTCCTTGATGGCCGAAGGCATGTCGTCCATATCCACGTAGAGCGCGCTCTTCAAGGCCGATAGGCGCTCGCTCTTGCCGTCGTTCACCTCCATGCGGTCGAGCACGGCTATGGCCTCCTTGTACTGCTTCTGGTGGCGGTGCAGCCTGTAGAGCAGGTCGAGCAGGTCGTCGCGGTTCTTGTTGGTCTCGAGCAGCTTCTCAATCACGGCCACAGCCTTGTCGTACTGCTCCTGCGAGATGTAGGCGTCGGCCAGCGTCTCCATGTAGGTGGGGTTGTCTGGGCTCAGCTGGGCCGCTTTCTCCAGATACGCCAGCGTTTTCTCCTCCTCCTTCATCTGCGCATAGTACTGGGCGAGGAAGTAGTAGGCCTCGCTGGCCTGCGGGTTCAGCTCCACGCATCGCGACAGGAGGTCGAAGGCGGCATCGTCGTTGTCTTTCTGCCGCTGCACCATCGCCTCGAGGAACAGCATGTCGTAGCGTCGGGCGTCAGACAGCTGCTGATGTACGGCCGACTGCGACACACGCGCCGTCTGGGCCGATGCCGTCAGGCAACAGCAGCAGCACACGACAATTAGCGCAGCCATTCTTCGTATCACAAAACCCAGCATCTTCTTTTTCTTCGTATATCCTAATTAATATTCACTTCACTCCCGTATGCCCGTAGCCGCCGGCGCCGCGCACCGTAGCGTCGAGCTCGTCGACCGGCTCAAACTCGGCCGTCTCGTGGCGGGCGATGACCATCTGGGCGATGCGCTCGCCGTCGTTGACCACAAACGGCTCGGCCGACAGGTTCACCAGCAGCACGCCCACCTCGCCACGATAGTCGGCGTCGATGGTGCCAGGCGCGTTGAGCACCGTGATACCGTGCTTCAGCGCCAGCCCGCTGCGCGGACGCACCTGAGCCTCGTAGCCCGGCGGCAGGGCAATGTAGAGTCCCGTGGGCACCAGTCGGCGCTCCATCGGCCGGAGCGTGATGGGTTCCTCTATATTGGCCCTCAAATCCATGCCCGCACTCTGCTCCGTAGCATAGGCAGGCAGCGGCTGACGGCCCTTGTTCACAACCTTGATTTTCATATATGCATACTATTTAAAGTGCAAAAGTAGCTATAAATCCACAAACTACCATATTTTTCGTCCTAAAAAGTTGAAAAAATGCCAAAAAAAGCATGAACGATGCGCTCCGTACTATGAACTTTTACTACCTTTGCAGCATGACAATGGACTGGAAACAACTCATCTCGACCCAACGGCTCGGACAGGAGAACCGCCATCCTGAGCGTCACGACGACCGCACCGAGTTCAAGCGTGACTACGACCGACTCATCTTCTCGGCACCCTTTCGCCGCATGCAGAACAAGACGCAGGTGTTCCCGCTGCCGGGCAGCATCTTCGTACACAACCGCCTCACCCACTCGCTCGAGGTGGCCAGCGTGGGCATGTCGCTGGGCAGCGACGTAGCACGCCGCCTCTGTCAGCGCCAGCCGGAGCTGCGCGAGAGCATGGTGCCTGAAATAGGACAAATCGTGGCTACGGCCTGTCTGGCCCACGATATGGGCAACCCGCCCTTCGGCCACTCCGGCGAGAAAGCCATACAGACCTTCTTCACCGAGGGCAAGGGCCTCTCGCTGCGCGAGAAGGTGTCGGCCACGTTCTGGGACGACATCACCCACTTCGAGGGCAATGCCAACGCCTTCCGCCTGCTCACCCATCAGTTCTGCGGCCGCAGGCCGGGCGGCTTCGTCATGACCTACCCCACCCTCGCCGCCATCGTCAAGTATCCCTACTCCTCGTCGCTGGCCGGCAAGAAGGGCAAGTTCGGCTTCTTCAGCAGCGAGGCACCTACCTACCAGCGCATAGCCCGCGAGCTGGGCATCATCCAGAAGCCTGCCGACGGCGGCCTGCTCTGCTATGCCCGCCATCCGCTGGTGTACCTCGTAGAGGCTGCCGACGACATCTGCTACGAAATCATGGACCTCGAGGACGCCCACAAGCTGAAGCTGCTCTCCTTCGACGAGACGAGCCAGCTGCTGCTCGACTTCTTCGAAGACGACATCCAGCAGAAAATACGCCAGCGCATCGCCGACGAACAGCTCACTGACGTGCACGAACAGATACAATACCTGCGCGCCTGCGTCATCGGCAAGCTCGAGAACGAATGCGTGAACACCTTCATGCAGCATGAGCCCGAGATACTCGCCGGCACCTTCGAGGGCAGCCTCATCGACCACATCGCCCCGCTGCAGCACGAGGCCTACGCCCGCTGCACCACCATCTCGAAGCAGCGCATCTACCGCAGCCGCCCCGTGCTCGACGTGGAGCTCTCCGGCTATCGCATCATGGGCACCCTCATGGAGCTGATGACCGAGGCCATCGAGCACCCCGACCGCTACTACTCGCGACAGCTCATCGACCGCGTCAGCAGCCAGTACGACATTACCAACCCGCAGCTCGAGACCCGAATCATGGCCGTCATCGACTACATCAGCGGCATGACCGACGTCTACGCCCTCGACGTCTACCAGAAAATATGCGGCATCTCGCTGCCCATCGTCTGACGCCCGATGGCTATTCTGAAAAACTGTCAATTGTGCTTAAATAGCCGAAAAACATTTGCAGGACATGCGCCTTTTGCCTACTTTTGCACCATGTTTTTGCGAACGAAACTACTTGGAGCATTGCTGCTGCTCAGCCTGCCCGCGCTGGCGCAGAAGCGCTTTGTGGCTGCCGATATGGAGACTCGGAAGCCCATCGGCGGCGTGAACGTCACCACCAGCACGCTCAGCAAGACCGTGAGCGACAGCCTGGGACGCTTCGCCGTAGCCGACTCGTGCCTGACGATGGTGCTCACGCACGTTGGCTATGAGTCGACGCTCGTCAACACTACAGAGGCCGGCGACACCATCTACCTGCTTTCAAAGCTCATGCTGCTGCCCGACGTGCCCGTGTTCGGCAAGCTGAAGCCCGAGGAGAGCCTGGAGCAGCTCAACAAGGGGCTACGGCTGAGCAAGCAGGAAGCCCAGCTCGCCGCCGCCAAGCCCTCGAGCGGCTTCAACATCCTGCCGCTGCTCAGCAAGCTCTTCAAGAAGAAGAACAAGCTGAGCAGAAAAGAACGGCTGAAGAAAGTACTCGAGGAGTATTAGCGCGCAGCAGACCTCTCTCTCCCTATCTTACAAAGACCTTTCGTCCGTTTACGATGTTCAGTCCCTTCTGCAGGGAGCTGACTCGCTGGCCCTGAAGGTTATAGACAGCCTTGAGCCCGTCGGCCTTGTCTTGACGCAGGGCGTCGCTGATTCCTGCCGTCAGTGCTTCGAATGCGCCAGTATAGGACTCCCGTCCATTCTCCAGAACAACGTTGTAAACACCTGCGGGATAGGAAGATATGTCGATGTTGAGCCCAACGATGTCGACAGCATTGATGGATTTCTCATAGACAACCTTGCCCTCTTCGCTGACGATGCGCACCAGATAGGCATCGTCGAGCGGATCGAGACTGATATTCAGCTGCTGGTCGTTGTATTCACCATACAGCGGTATTTCGGCCGCCCTCATCATCGGTGCCTTGGGCTTTGTTTTGATAGTATGGGTGAAGTCGAAGCGCCTGCGGCTTCCCATGATGTAGGGGTCGTCGACCTCGTCGTTGCAATAGACGACCTCATCGCCCACCATACAAACAAGGAGTGTGCCTTGAGCACCTACGTTTTTCCAAGGGAAAGTAATCCACGGCCACGACTCGCTGCCGACTCCTTCAAACCAGCGTCCAAACTCCTCTCCGTGTCTGTCAAAAACATAATAGACACCCTTGAAGCCTGTGACGCCCCCCGATATTTTGCTCACTACCAGCAAATTGCCATCTGTAGTTATGCTATCGTTCGAGGAGAGCGTAAAGTCGTAGAGCTGCTCAAACTGCTCTCTGCCTTTGTAAGCGCAATACACTTTCTTGTCTTGCTCGTACCAGGCACCGGAATATGCTCCGTCGCAAAACATTCGCTTGGCCTTCTGACCGTTGACAATGGTGTCGCCATCGAAATAGCAATTCTCTATCCAATAGTCACCACCTGCCGCGCTATACCCACTTGTGCTGGCCTTTACAACCCACGTCTTGCCGTCTTCCACAAACGGACGATAGGCCTGCTGTGGGGTTCTGCTGATGACGGGATGCTCCTCGCCCTGATTGTCGACCACAACGTAGTTCATCTTGGGGTCGAAGCCAGGAACGTAGAATTGGGTGGAATGAAGTGCCACGCAATTTGCCTTTGGCTCTGCCCCTTGAATGACGAAACGGAGCTTGCGCACCAGCGGGTCGTCGGTCGGTTCCTCTATGAAGTAGGCATAGTTGTTGGGGCCGCACTGGGTAAACACTTTGCCGTAGACATGCAGACGGTCGCCTTCCAACTCGTAGGTAAGCTGATGATGCATGCTTGAATAGTCGGAGTCGAACGTAGGCAGGTTACTGCCGTGAATCTGGCCGAACTCATCATGGAACGAGAACGGCAGGAAAAGGTAATCATAATAATCGCCGCCATAGTTCACATAAGCCAGATTACTGCAGGAAGAGACGGGACGTGCATCGTAGAGGTTTTCCAATGGCCCTTCGAGGGAGCCTGCACCCTCTATCCACGTCTTCTGTAGTGACTCGTCATCAGCACGGCATACCGTCCATTTCCTCAGATAGCGGCGCTGTGCCGTTGTGCTGTCTGTCCTTTCGTTGTAGTTATTGCGTACGACCTCTGGCCCTTCTGCGTAATCGCCAACCGACAGCACCTTGTAGGTCACCTCCTTCTGCTCGTCATACGAATAGGTGTCGTAGGTATCGCCTGCCTTCAAAGAATAGTCGAACACCAGGAACTCTCTCTGCATCTGAGCATCGTAGAGATACACCTTTCGGTTCTCCTCACGCAGCAGGCCCGCGTTTTCGACGACGCCCAAGTCGTCCTTTGTCCGACATAGTTGCAAGTAGGTCTTTCCATCCTTGTCCACTCCCTCAAGCGACAATCTGTAAGTGTAGAAATGAATGTCTCCGCCAAAGTCGGAGCTTACGACAGCCCAACCCTTGAGCTTCTTTACGAAGGGAAGGTAGTCGGGGTCGGATGTTCCTTGCGCCAACATGGTCAGCGATGCCAGCACACACGAAATAAGCAATAACGTAATCTTTTTCATACCTATTTAATTTTAAGTTAATAATTATTTGTGAGTATCTGTTCCAGCGTGACGTCTGGATTGGTCTCTCCAAACACCTCTTTCTTCAGCTTGAGCTTGCGATGCTGCACGGCTGAGACGGTGATGCAGTAGATGTTGCCAATGGTGCGGTTGGTGAGCCCCAGGCGGGTGAGGATGCACAGGCGGAGGTCGTCTTCCTGCATCGCAGGGAAGTGTTCGCGAATGTTGGCGAAGCGGTTGTTGTCTATGGCATTGAGCGTGCGCTCTATCTCCCTCCATTCGTGCCTGCTGAGGGTGATGAGCGAGTCGCCGCTCTGGTTGAGCTTCTTCATCACCTCCGTGCGCTCCAGGATGAAGTTCTGCAGGAACGCCACCACCTCGTTGGCCTGGTGCAGCAGGGTTTTCTGGTGAGCGGCCTCCTGCTGCAGCTGTCGTTTCTCCTGCTCGTGCATGAGCTGCTCGCTCTGCAGCCTCGACTGCTCGTAGGCTCGCTGCTGACGAAGCATGCGGATACGATAGCGCAGAACCACCACAACCGCGACGAGTATGACCACCGCCGCGATGACCACGACGAGCAGCGTGCGACGATATAGCCGCGAGTGGTATTCCAGCTGCTGGTTCTCCATTTCCTGCCGAAGCGTCTCCTGGTAGTACTCATCTTTCTGCTCGAGTGCCTTGTAGTAGAAGCCTTCCACCTGCTCAAAGGCTTCGTCAATATCGTCCTCCACCTTCGCAGCGCCCAGCCGTCGGACAGCTATCTTGGCAAGGCTGCTCTGCACGATGTAGGCCAGATGGACGTCGCTGCCTGGCGCTATCTGCCGATAGAAGGTCTCGGCCGAGTCGAGCATGTTGAGGTCTAAGTAGCTGCGGGCCAGCACCTGCAGGGTGCCCGGCAGCAGGTCGGCTGTTGCCACAGCTCTTGCCCTTTGGGCATCATCTACGGCCTGCCGATAGTCTTTCTTAGCCCACGCAACGTTGGCAAGACTGGTGAGCGTCTGGCACATCAGGTCCTTCATCTGGTGCTGACGGGCTATGTCGTAGGCGCGATGGATGTAGCCGAGCGCCTCGTCGTAGCTGCCTTCCTCGGTGAAGGCCACCTGCGCAGCGTAGGTGCCTGCGTAATCGAGCAGGATGCACAGGTTTCGCTCGTCGTCGGGATGCTGCTCGTAGACCGAGAGCGCCGTCTTCACCAGCCGCAAGGCTTCCTCTGAGTTCGATTGCGAAAGTGCGTCGGCCAGCCGCTGGTGCGCAATATAATTGGTGTGCCAGTCGCCTTCCGCTTCCGACAGCTGGATGGCCTTTCGCAGCAACGTCTCGCCCATGCGGACGCTATCATTGGCCAGCGCGGTCTCTGCCTCCTCCAGACAGCGAGCCGCCGTCGGTTCGGTTGCTTCCTGCGTCGACTGCCCGCAAGCCGCCAGCAAAACGCTCATGATAAACATGCTCAATGCTCTTATCGTCATATTTACAGATTGTTTAATTGTTTCCATGGTGCAAAGATACAAAAAAAATCTTGAAATTGTACCGTTTACCCATGGAAAATTTCGAAATCTTTAATCATGTTAAACGCCTAAAAATCAACGTATTACAAAATTCAAGCATTACTGACCCATGGAAAAGTTAGGATCAGTCCGAAAACTTGGTTGACTGTTGGCGCTCGAGGGGAGGGGAATTCAATGCTGATTGTCTGCAACTGGTTTTAGTACTGATCCCAAAGTTAAGATTGGTCCGAAAACTTGGTTGACTGTTGGGCGCTCGAAGTCCCCTCCCTTGCTTCTTATGATATTGTGCAAAGAACTTTAGTTAATATTTTCTAATTAGGCGGACAATTTTTGTTTGCCTTTTCTTTTCTCTCTGATG